>NZ_JBPQTK010000010.1:0-89672 GCF_051386315.1 Micromonospora sp. URMC 107 | reverse complement strand
GGCCCGGCCACCGCCCCGCTGGAGCAGGCACTGGCCTGGGGACCCAAGGCCGGACACATCGTCACCGTCACCCCCGACGTCATGCGGCGCTGGGACCGGGCCGCCCGGGAACAACGGTTCAGCCGCTCCAGCTACTTCGTCGCCGCGTACGCCTCCGCGCTGCGCGCCATCCACCAGCAGGACGACATCGGCCTGCTCATGATCGTGGCGCGGCGCGGCAGCCGCATCCTCGACTCCGCCTTCACCACCCGGATCAACTCGAACTGCGTCCGGGTCCGGTTCCGGCCGGAGACGGACCTGCTCCGGCACGTCCAGCAGACCGTCGACGAGCTGATGGCCGCCCAGGACATCCCGTTCTCGGAGACCGCCGCCGACCCGGCCGTCGGCCTGCCCGGCGAGGTGGTCGCCAGCATTCCCGGCTTCGCCTACCAGGACAACGTGGTCCTTCCGCTGGAACTGCCCGGCTGCCGGACCGAGGAGGTCGTCGAGCCGTACGCCCGGGAGGTGATGAGCGGTCTCACGGTCGAGGCGATCCCCCGGGACACCGACGCCCTGCTGCGCATCACCATCCGCACCGACCTGATCCCGTTCGCCCTCGCCGAGGAGCTGGGCGCCCACATGCTGCGCTTCCTCGAAACGGGCCCCATTCCGGCCCGCACCGGCGACTGAGCCCGCACCCCGTCATCCCCCTGCCGGGGGCGCGCCCACCTGTTGATGGATTTCGTGGACCGGCCGTACCCCCGCGGGCGGCGCCGGTCCTGATCGGAGGTCGACCCATGTCCGTCGGGTTCGTAGGTGGTCAGGCGGGCGTCGCCGGGCCCGGTACCGGCTACGAGGTCCTCGACCTGATGGGCGACCTGCGACGGCCGCTGACGTGGCCGGCCCGGGCGGCGTCGCAGCGGCGGACGCTGGCGCTGCCCGACCTGGCGGGCCCGGAGCCGGCCGGTCTGGTGGTGCTGGCGGGCCTCGTCGGGGTGCTGGCCCGCTACACCGGTCAGGAGGAGGTCGCGCTCGGCCTCTCCGCGGGGGGATCGGTGGTGCGGGTCGGCGTGGCGGACGATCCGGCGTTCGGTGAGCTGGTGAGCCGGGTGGGTGTGGCGTGGAGCGCGCCGGTGGCGGGCGCGGGTGTGGTGGGTCCGGTGGCGGTGGGCCTGGTCGACGGCCCGGTGACCGGCGTGGGCCCGGAGGTGGTGGATGTCGACCTGGTGGTGACCGTGGCCTCGGACGGCTCCGGGCTGCGGGTTGACCACGCGGCGGAGGGCTTCTCCGCGGACTGGGTGCGGGGCCTGCTGGACCAGACCGTGACGCTGTCGTCAGCCGGCGTGCGGGAACCCGGGGTCCCGTTGTCCGGCCTGCCGTTGCTGGGCACGGCCGAGCGGGAGCGGCTGCTCGCGTGGGGCCGGGGTCCGGTCCGCCCGGTGCCGGGTGAGCCGCTGCACGAACTGGTGCTCAAGTGGGCGCGCCGGACACCGGACGCGGTCGCGGGCGTCGCCGACGGCGAGCTCGTCACGTACGGGGAACTGGCACGCCGGTCGGAGCTGCTGGCCCGCCACCTGCGCTCGGTTGGCGTCGGCGTCGGCGACGTGGTGTCGCTGGCGCTGGACCGCAGCATGTGGACCCTCGTCGCCACCCTGGCGGTGCTGCGGGCGGGGGCGGCATACACGCCGATGGACGTGTCGTGGCCGGCGGAGCGGATGCGGACGCTGCTCGCCGACCACGGCGCCCGGGTCGTGCTCACCGTCGGCGAGGTCGCCCCGCGCGTCCCCCGGCCCGACGGCGTACGGGTGATCGCCCTGGACGGCGACTGGCCCGCCGTGGAGGCGGCCGAACCGATCGGGCTGCCGGTGGTGGACGCCTCCCAGCCAGCCTTCGTGATCTACACGTCGGGATCGACCGGGACGCCGAAGGGCGTCGTGCTGACCCACGAGAAGCTGACGACCTTCGTCACCTGGATGCGCGACGAGTGCGCGGTCGGCCCGGACAGCCGGATGCTGCACTGCTGCGCCCCGGTCTTCGACGTGGCCCTGGGCGAGATCTACACCGCGCTGACCTCCGGCGCCCGCGTCGTGGTCTGCTCGCGTGACGATCTGCTCGACGCCCGCCGGTTGACGGAGCTGATCGCGAAGGAAGGGACCACCCACGCGTTCTGCCCGCCCACCAACCTCGCCGCCGTCGACCCGGCCGACTGCCCGAGCATGTCGTGCGTGACCCTCGCCGGCGAACCCGTCCCGCCGCGCATGGCCCACCGGTGGATGGCCGCCGGCGCCCGCCTGATCAACGCCTACGGCCCCGCCGAAGCCTCCGTCGCCTGCACGTGGTTCGACGCCGGGGCCGGCTGGGACGGCGCGTACGTGCCCATCGGCTGGCCCATGCCCAACCGGCAGGTCCGCGTCGTCGACGCCAACCTCGGCCTCGTCCCCATGGGTGTCCCCGGGGAGATCCTCATCACCGGCGCCGGGGTCGCCGACAGCTACCTCAACCGCCCCGACCTGACCGCGCAACGGTTCGTCACCGACCCGTACGGCGGCGGGATCGCCTACCGTACCGGGGACCTGGGCCGGTGGAACGCCTCCGGGGCGCTGGAGATCCTCGCCCGGATGGACCACCAGGTCAAGGTCAACGGCATCCGCATCGAACTCGGCGAGATCGAAGCCGTCCTCGAACAGCATCCGGACGTCGGCACGGCCGTGGTCGTCCGTCGCGAGGACCGGGGCGTCGCCCGGCTGGTCGGCTACGTGACCGGCCGCGACGGCAGGAACCCGGCCGTGACCGAGCTGCGGGAGCACGCCGCGGCCGTGCTCCCCTCGTACATGGTGCCCGCCGTGATCATGGTCCTCGACCGGTTCCCCGTCGGCGGCACCGGGAAGATCGACAGGCGGGCCCTACCGGAGCCGGGCTCGCAGCGCCCGGACCTGGGCGTGGCCTACGTCGAGGCCGCGACCAACGAGGAACGACTGGTCACGGCCGTGTTCGCCGACGTGCTCGGCATCGACCCCGTCGGCACCGGGGACAACTTCTTCGCCCTCGGCGGCACCTCCCTGCAGTCCGCCGCCGTCGCCGCCGCCATCGACGAGGCCGCCGACGTCGTCGTACCCGTCTCGCAGATCCACCGCACGCCCACACCGCGCGGCCTGGCGCACTGGCTCACCACCGCGCCCCGCCGCCCCACGGCCGAACCGGAACCGTCCGGCACCGGACGGCCCGGCCCGACCGGGCCCGTCCCGCTGACCCTGTCGGTCGGCAAGTTCGTCTGGCTCCCCTTCGACCTGGTCTGCCCGACCACCTGGTGGATCGAGGGCGAGCTGGACCTCCGCGCGCTGATGGCGGCGCTCGGCGACGTGCACCGGCGGCACGAGGCGTTGTACGCCCGCTACCGGCGGGTGGACCCGCCCGTGGCCGTCGTCCCGCCGAACCCGGGCATGCCCGCACTCCGGTTGCTCACCGACGCCACGGGCGAACAGGAGGCCCTCGACCAGCTCGCCGAAGCGGTGCAGCAGCCGCTCGACTACACCCAGGGCCGCAACTGGCGGGCCGCCCTGATCCGCGAGCGATCGACCGGCCGGATCCTGTTCGGCGTCGGCATCCACCACATCGCCTTCGACGGGTGGTCACACGCGCTGCTCGTGCGGGACCTCAGCCACGCCTACGCCGCCCGCCTGGCCGGCCGGGCACCCGGGTGGGGCCGCCCCGCACCCACACTGCGCCAGTTCCATGACGAGCACACCCGCCTGCGGGCCGCCACCGACCTCGACGCGCAGCGTGACTACTGGCGCGCGCAGTTGCGCGGACTCGCCCGCCAGGGCGAGGGCCGGTCCCAGTCGCTGCTGGAGCAGACCCCGACCTGGGGCCCCCGGACCGGACACATCGTCGCCGTCTGCCCCGAGGTGCTGGACCGCTGGGACCGGGCCGGCCGGGAACACCGGTTCAGCCGCTCCACCTACTTCGCCGCCGCCTACGCCTGGGCGCTGCGCGCCATCCACCAGCAGGACGACATCGCCCTGCTGATGATCGTCGCCCAGCGCGGCAGCCGGATCCTCGACTCCGCCTTCACCAGCAGGATCAGCTCCAACTGCCTGCGCGTCCGGTTCGACGGGCCGGAGAGGAACCTGATCCGGGCGGTCCAGCGCACCGTGGACGGGCTGATGGCCGCCCAGGACGTCTCCTTCGTGGAAATGACCACCGACCCGGTCCTCGGGATGTCCCGCGAGGTGGCGAACAGCCTGCCCTCCTTCGCCTACCAGGACAACCTCGTGCTTCCCCTGGACCTGCCCGGCTGCCGGACCGAGGAGGTCGTCGAGCCGTACGCCCGGGAGTGGTCGGGATCCTGTGTCGCCGAGGTGCTTCCCGGCGACGGGGGTGCCCTCCTGCGCGTCACCATCCGCACCGACCTGGTCCCGGCACCCGTCGCCGAGATGCTGGCGACCACCATGCTGCGCTTCCTGGAGGCCGGGCCCGAGGCCGCCGGCCAGGCGCGCTGAGAGGGCCCGAGTCCCGCCAGGGTCAGCGCCGGAAGCGTTGCCTCAGGTACTCGTGGACCGGCGCCAGCTCGTCGGCGGTGAACACCGTGGTGGCGTGGTTCTGCCGCTCGCCGTAGCGCTCGACGCTGTAGCGCAGCGGCTCGTGGTGACGCCGGATGACGTACCGCACGTCCGTGCCGAACGCCGCCGACTCGGCGGTGCCCACGAACTGCCGCAGCGGGTGGCCGCCGCGTTCCGCCTGTTCGAGGAGCTCGGTGGTGACCAGGGACAGGTCGGGCCCCTCCGAGATGATCCGCAGCGGCGGGTCCGGGCGCTCGGTGCGGTACGCCCGGACGATCTCCGCGAGGTCGAGGGCCCGCAGCGCGGCGAGCTGTTCCTCGTCGGCCCAGCCGACCCGGAACACCACGCACGGCCAGCCCAGCGGGCGCGGGGCGGAACGGTTGCCGACCTCGGCCAGCAGGACCCGGGTGACGTCGGCCAGGTCGTCCGCGGCGTGCACCGGATCGCCGAGCTTGGCCACCAGGTGGTCGCGCAGGTGCAGCTCGAACCGGCCGGCGCGTTCGGCGATCCGGTACGACTGCCGGTCGCGGGTGGCGACGAAGGGGTTGCCGTACAACTCCGCCGGCGGCCACCAGCCGCACTCGCGCAACCAGTCGCCCGCGACGGGATCGAGTTCGTCGGCCGTGACCGCCCGCACGCTGCCGGGCGGATCGAGCCTGCTGGCGATGGCCCACAGTTCCTCGCAGGCGGCCTGCTCGCTGTCGAAGACGACCGGCTCCGGGCCGTGCGTGTCCGGGGGAAAGTGGGCGGGGCGGTGCGGGTCGCGGACGGTGACGGTGTACCGGCCGTCCTCGACCAGCAGGTTCCACGCGCCGTCGCAGACCGACGTCGACCCGCTCGCCGCGCGACCCTGGGGTCGCAGTGTGTCGTAGTGCCCCGCGTACACCTGGAACGGGTCGTGGCCGGCGGCGCGCAGGCGCTGCTGCAACTCCAGAAAGTTCACCCGGTCATGGTGCGCCTGTCGCGCGGGTCGGCCGCGGGCGGGCGGCGCGGCGACGGTGGCCTGCGCCGCGCGACCCCGGTCAGCGGGGCCCGCACCGGGCTCGGCGCTGTCGGCGCAGCGCGGCCGGGAAGGGGCCGGTACGGGTCAGTGGACGAGGGCCGCGGGGCAGTACGCGAGCAGGTCCGTCGGGGCGTGCAGGACCAGGTCGGGACCGGCGGCGAGCAGCGCGGCGACGTCCCCGCCGTGCCAGGTCGTGGCGACGGCGGTCGCCCCGGCGTCCCGGCCGCTGAGCAGGTCGATGACCGCGTCGCCGACCATCATCGCCTGCGCCGGCGGCACGTCGAGGTGGCCGAGCGCCTGGAGCACGATGTCCGGGGCGGGCTTCGGGCGGGCCACCTCGTCGGAGCCGATCACCTGGTCGAACAGGCCCAGCACGCCGAGCGTGTCCAGCAGGGAGCGGGCCCGGGGGCCGCTCTTGCCGGTGGCGATCGCCATCCGGATCCCCCGGGAGTGCAGCGTCTCCAGGGTCTCCCGGACGCCGGGGAAGAGCGGCACCAGGTGGGCCATCCGGTAGCTCTCCCGGACGAACGGCTCCTCCATCTCCAGCGGCAGCCCCATCAGCCGCATGATGTCCGGGAAGTACCGGCCCATGTGCCGGTTGTACTCCTCGAACGGCGCCGGCCCGTCGCCCACCACCTCGGCGTACGCGATGCTGAACGCCTCCCGCATGACGGCCGAGCTGTCGACGATGACGCCGTCGAGGTCGAACACGACCGCGCGGATCGGGCCGCGGACCGGCGACTGCGGGGTCACCTCGACGGTGGACGATGGATGGCTCATGGCTGCTCCCGGAAGCGAGTGGGGCCGACGGTGGGTCTCACCGGTCGCGATGGCCCGCCAGCGCGTGCTGCCGCTCCGGCGCCGTGGGCCGGGCGGACTGGTAGATCCGTTCGATGATGTCGATGGTCCGGCCGGCCTCGGCGACGGCCGCGCCCCGGCCGGTCGGGTCGGCGAGCAGCCCCGGCAGGGCGTCGAGCTGGCGGTCGTACTCGGCGCCGATCGGCTCCTCGGGCAGCGGCAGCCGGACGGTCTCGCCGTCCCGGGTGCGGGTCAGCACCGGCGTGGGCTCCCGGTTGGGGCTGAAGCCGAACGTGCAGCGCAGCGTCGCCGAGCCGGCGGCGCCGTGCACGGTGATGGTGGTGCGGTCCAGCGACTCGTGCGAGGCCCAGCAGGCGTGCAGGGCGACCGAGGCCCCCTCGGCGGTGAGCAGGAAGCCCCGGGCGGTGTCCTCGACGTCGCCGGGGGCGCGGTCACCGGCGCCGGCGTCGCTGCGCCAGGCGGCGTGGGCGGCGCTGTCGTTGACGAAGTCGGCGGAGACGCTGCCGACGGCGTGGGCGATCCGGGTCGGGCCGAGCATCGGCAGCACGGTGTCGAGCAGGTGCCAGCCGAGGTCGACCAGCGCGCCGCCGCCGGAGAGGTCGCGGCGGGTGAACCAGCCGCCCGCGTCGGGCACGCCACGGGCGCGGACCCAGGCCACGTCGACGTGCCGGATCGGGCCCAGCTCGCCGGCCACCCCGGTCAGCGCCCGGATGTCGGCGCGGTAGCGGGCGGCGCTGCCGGCGAGCAGCACCGCGCCGCCGTCGCGCTCCGCGTCGGCCAGCAGGGTCGCCTCGGCGGAGGTGAGGCAGACGGGCTTCTCCAGGAACACCGGTACGCCCCGGCGCAGCAGCCGGGCGGCGACGGTGGCGTGCAGGTGGTTCGGTACGGCGACCACCACCAGGTCGACCGACTCGGCCGGCAGCTCGTCGACGTCGGCGTACGCGAACGGGACGTGGTGGGTGTCGCGGACCCGGTCGCGTACGCCGACCGCCGGATCGACCACGGCGGTGACCGCGTAGCCGGGGTGCGTGGCGAGCCGGGGCAGCCAGATCTCCCGCCCGGCCCAGCCGAGGCCGGCCACCGCGACCCGCACCGGGCGGTCGGTCGCGGCGGCCGGAGGCCGGCCGGTCATCCGGCGAGGACGTCGGCGAGCACGGCGGCGATGTCGTGCATCTGCTGCTCGGTGCCGAGCAGCGTGCGGTGGTGCAGCCAGATGCAGTCGGAGTGGATCTGCTCGGTGTTCGGGCACCGGGCCGCGACCGCCTCGACCGACTCGTCGGGCGCGCCGGCCTTCCAGAAGCCCTCGCAGCGGTAGATCGCGCGGAACGCCACGAACGCGGGCACGCCCCGGGCGATGAGCGCGTCCACGACCTCGCGGCGGCGCGCGATGTCCATGCCGGGGACGCGGAACATCGCCATGTAGTGCGGGTTGCGGTCGGTACGGGGGTCGGTGGCCTGCGGGACGACGCCGGGGATCTCGGCGAGCAGGCTCGACAGCAGCGGCCAGCGCTGCTCGCGCACCGCGATCTGCCCGTCGAGGCGGGCCAGCTGGGCGCGCAGCACGGCGGCGGTGAACTCGCCCATCCGGTAGTTCGAGCCGGTGGTGCCGTGCAGGTAGTCCCGGTCGGTGCGGGGCCGGCCGCAGCTGTGCACGAGGAACGCCCGCTCGCGCAGCTCCTCGTCGGGGAAGAGCACCGCCCCGCCCTCGCCGGCGGTCATCAGCTTGCCGTTCTGGAAGCTGAACGCGGCCACCGAGCCGAGCGCCCCGGCCCGCTTGCCCTGCCACTGCGCGCCGTGGGCGTGCGCGGCGTCCTGGAGCAGCGCCACCCCGGCGTCGGCGGCGAGCTTGTCCAGCGCGTCCATGTCGGCGAACTGGCCGGCCATGTGCACGGGCATGATGACCTTGGTGCGCGGCGTGATCGCGGCCTCGACGGCGGCCGGGTCGACGCAGTAGGTGTCCAGGTCGACGTCGACCGGCACGGCGACCGCGCCGAGCCGCTGGGCGGCCAGCGAGGACGAGATGAACGTGAAGGCCGGCACGATGACCTCGGTGCCCGGCCCGACGCCGAGCACCTCCAGCGCCACCTCCAGCGCGTGCGTGCCGTTGGTGACGGCGAGCGCGTGCGGCGTGCCGTGGTACGCCCCGAACTCCGCTTCGAAGGAGTCGACCTCGCTGCCGCCCATCCGCCACCACTGGCCCTGCTCGAGGGCGCGGATCAGGCCGGCGCGCTCCTCGTCGCCGAACTGCGGCCACTCG
Organism: Micromonospora sp. URMC 107; assembly: GCF_051386315.1. Lineage (NCBI taxonomy): Bacteria > Bacillati > Actinomycetota > Actinomycetes > Micromonosporales > Micromonosporaceae > Micromonospora > Micromonospora sp. URMC 107. The sequence continues at coordinate 81,055 of NZ_JBPQTK010000010.1, read as the reverse complement.
GGGAACTCGGACACCGTCGAGGGCTGACCACTCATGACTTCCCACTTCCCAACTCGGGCAGACCAGGGGCTTCGCCGGACCATCGGGCGGGACGACCCGGGACCGCCGGTACGCGGTCCGGGCACACCGGGCGCCGGATGGCCGGTTCGAGGTAGGTGACGCATCCGTTGGAGCCGGCGGCGTCGCTTCGGCAGGGAGGACGGTAACCGAAGCGGACACGCGGTCACCGCCCCTAACAGCCCCTAGCCACCCCTTAGTCCGCCCGTGCCGCGGCCAGCGCCGGTTCGCCCGACGCCGTGGGCGTAGTAAGACTGCGGTGGACCAGTCATCGGGCCTTGTCGGGACAGGGCCGCGCCCCGCGAGGTGAAGCGTGTCGGACGTGCTGCTGCTGAACGGCCCGAACCTGGGCATCCTCGGCCGACGGGAGCCGGAGATCTACGGCACCGACACCCTGGAGGACATCGAACGGGCGGTCGGCGAGGAGGTCGCCGCCCGGGGCTGGCGGGTGGTGGCCGAGCAGCACGACTGCGAGGGCGCGCTGATCCGGGCGATCCAGGACAACTACGAGACCGTGGGCGCCATCGTCAACCCGGGCGCGCTGATGATCGCCGGCTGGAGCCTGCGGGACGCCCTGGCCAACTATCCCCGGCCCTTCGTCGAGGTGCACCTGTCCAACGTCTGGGCCCGGGAGAGCTTCCGGCACGACTCGGTGATCGCCCCGCTGGCCAGCGGCGTCATCGTCGGGCTCGGGTCGCTGGGCTACCGGCTGGCCGCCCGCGCCCTCGTCGCGACCGTCCGGTGACGACCCGGCGCCGCGCCGTCCGGCTCCATCGGCGTCGATACGGCAGCGGTACGGTCGTCCGCACGTTCCGACTCTCCCCGAAGGACATCACGTGCACATTCCCATCCTCGTCCTGACCCTCATCCTCGCCGCCGTGTTCCTGGGCACCGCCGTGCCGAAGCTCACCGGGCAGGCGCAGATGCGCGAGCGGATGGACCACCTCGGCGTCTCGCCGGGCCTGACGCGCCTGCTCGGGGTCCTGGAACTCGCCGCGGTCGCCGGGCTGCTGCTCGGTCTGCTCTGGCCGCCGCTGGGCATCGCGGCGGCGATCGGTCTCGCCCTGCAGATGGTGGGCGCGGTGGTCTACCACGCCCGCGCGAAGGACCCGGCCGCGATGACCCTGACGCCGGTGATCTTCGCCCTGGCCGCCCTGGCGCTCGTGTTCCTGCACGTGCGGCAGGGCTGAGGCCGCGCGTGTCCGGTTCGCGGCGCGGCGACGGCGTGCTGGGCGTCGACGTCGGCGGCACCAAGGTGGCGCTGCGCGCGGAGGCGGCCGGGCGACCGGCGTACGAGCGGACCTTCCGCTGGCCGCGCGGCGCGGACCCGGCCGCGGACCTGGCCGCGCTGGCCGCCGAGGTGGACCGGCTGCGCGACGCGTGGGGCCCGGTGGGCGCGGTCGGGGTGGCGATGCCGGCGACCACGGACCCGGCGGGCACCGTCACCACCTGGCCCGGGCGGCCCGGCTGGGCGGGGCTGGACCTCGCCGGCGCGCTGCGCCGCCTCTTCCCCGGGGTGGCGACCGCCGTCGCCGACGACGGTGACCTCGCCGCGCTGGCCGAGGCCCGCCACGCCGGCCACGACGACGTGGTCTACCTGGGCGTCGGCACCGGGATCGGCGGCGGCGTGGTGCTGGCGGGGCGGTCGGTGCCCGGCCGGTCCTCCGCCGAGATCGGGCACATGGTCGTCGCCCTCGACGGCGAGCGCTGCGACTGCGGCCGGCGCGGCTGCCTCCAGTCGATCGCGTCCGGTCCCGCCACCCTGCGCCGGGCCGGCGCCGGCCGCGGCGGCGAGGTGAGCTTCGACGACCTGCGGACGGGGCTCGACGAGCGCCGGCCGTGGGCGGTGGAGACGGTCGACGCGAGCTGCCGGGCGCTTGCCGCGGCGGTGGTCAGCCTCGGCGAGCTGCTGGACCCGGCGTTGGCGGTCGTCGGCGGCGGCTTCGCCGCCGGCCTGCCGGGCCTGGTGCCACTCGTCGCCGAACGGGCCCGGTCCGCCGGCCGGCCGGGGCGGCCGGCGCCACCCGTACGGGCCGCCGCCCTCGGCGCGTTGTCGTCCCTGCACGGCGCGGTGGAGCTGGCCCGTGACCTGGCCGGCACACCGGCCCCCGTTCGTCCCGTCCCCACCGCGTAGAGGAGATCAGCCATGGTCAGGATCGGTGTCATCGTCGGCAGCACGCGGCCCGGCCGCAAGGCCGACGCCGTCGCCCGCTGGGTGACCGAGGTCGCCGCCAGGCGGGGCGACGCCACGGTCGAGCTGGTCGACATCGCCGACTACGACCTGCCGCACTTCGACGAGGTGCTGCCGCCGTCGATGGCGCCGTCGAGGCGCCCCGCCGTACGCCGCTGGGCGTCGACCGTCGCCGGGTTCGACGGCTTCGTCTTCGTCACCCCGGAGTACAACCACTCCATCCCGGGCGCGCTGAAGGACGCCGTCGACTTCCTGTTCCAGGAGTGGCAGCACGCGTCGGCCGGCCTCGTCAGCTACGGCGTGCACGGCGGCACCCGGGCGGCGGAGCACCTGCGGCTGGTGCTCGGACAGGTCGGGATGGCCGACGTCCGGTCCCAGGTGGCGCTCTCCCTGACCACCGACTTCGTCAACTTCCGCGACTTCCGGCCTGCGGCGCACCACGAGCAGGCCCTCGGCACCATGCTCGACGAGGTGGTCGCCTGGGCCGGCGCGCTGCGCACGCTTCGCCGGCGCTGACGCCCGGCCCTCCGGCGCGCCGGTGCGGCCGCATCGGCCGGACCGGCCGGACCGGCCAGGTCGGCCGGACCGGCCGGGTCGGCCGGGTCGCTCCTCGTCCGGACTCGCGGGAGCCGGCAGCGGTCAGGCGTCGCGGGTCGCGGGAGGTGGCAGCCGCAGCCCGGCCGGCACCCGGACCCCCGCCGGCCACAGTTTCGCCGCCGGGGGCCGCTGCGTCTGGTCGATCCTCGACAGGTCGACCAGGCCGCCGCTGAAGGTAGCGCCGGCAAAGGAGACGCTGCCTCCGGCGAAGCGGGCGCCGTCGAACGAGACCGTTCCGCCGGAGAACGTGGCGCCGTCGAAGGACAGCGGGCCGGTGATCGTCGCGTCGGCGAAGGTGACGGTGCCGTCGCCGGCGAAGGTCGCGCCGCGGAAGTCCCCTCCGTCCAGGACCATTCCCGAGAAGTCGAAGTCGTGGCCGCGCCAGGTGCGCGGGTCGTCGTCGGGCAGGTGAAGGTTGTCGCGGACGAGCCGGATGACGGTGTGCCTGAGCTGGCGTTCCTGCCTGAGGTCCCCGGAGTCCTGCGCCGGAAACGTCGTGAGGGGTCCTCGCTCGGCCCCGTCCTGCGGATCAGCGCCGGGGCCGGGGGCCTCCGGCGGCGGGACCCAGGGCTGACGAAGGTAGGCGCAGAGCACGTCGATGCTGCCCTGGCGGCTCTCCGGCGCGTCGTTGGCCAGCGCCGCGAAGGCGTAGACGCCCGCGGTGCGGACGGAGACCTCCCGCGCCCCGAGCAGTTCGGCCGCCTTGCAGAAGCGGTCGAGCAGGGTCCTCGTCTCCTCGCGGTACGCCTCCACCTCGCTGAGGCGCTGCCGTCGGTAGGCCGCCGTCAACGCCACCACGGCGCCGACGCCACCGACCAGGGTGAGCACGATCTTCACCGCGTCGAGCGCGTCCCGGGCACTCCACGCCGTGGCCGCCGACGCTCCGGGTGTCGCCTGCTGGTCGGGGCCGGCGCCGACGACCGGCTGGCCGAGCGCATGCCACAGCAGCACACCGGCGACCGCCGCGACCGCCGTCGCCGCCACGAGCAGCAGCACGACGTGCACGAGGAACGGCATGGCCGGAGGGCGGGGCCGCCTTCCCACGGTCATCCTGATCCTCCGGTGTCGACCGGTGCCCCACACCGCCACGGCCGACACCACCAGGACCACCACCAGCCAGAACCGGCCGGCCCACCGGGCGGCCGAGAGCGCCACGTCGCCCCACCAGGCCGGCGCGACGAGCACCACCGCGACGGCGAGCAGGCCCGCCGCCAGCACCTGCCGCACGGGGGGCGTCCGGGGAAAGCCCCGCACCGCCCGGCTCACCTGCAATCCTCCACGCACCACGCCATGGTGACCGGGCGACGCCACCGTCCACCGGAGGCGGTCGCCCCTCGGGGGCCGCGGGACGCGGGCCGGCGTCAGCCGGCCCGCTCGGCCCGGCGCAGCAGCGCGGCGGCGACGCAGCCGCCCGCGAAGACGGCCACGGCGCCGACCGTCTGGCCGGTCTCCAGGGCGGAGCGGAACGCGTCGGAGACGAGCGCGCGCTCGGACTCGCTCCGGGCGGCGGCCAGCGCGGCGGGGAACGACCCGGCGCCGGCCACGGCCGCGGGCAGCAGTGCGGCGAACCGGGCGTTGAGGATCGCGCCCAGCACGGCGATGCCGAGGCTGCTGCCGACCTCCGTCATCGTGCCGTCCACGCCCGCCCCGGCCCCGGCCTTCTCCGGCGGGATCGCGCTCATCACGGCCTCGACGATGGCCGGGTTGGCCACGGCGCAGCCGGCACCCATCACCAGCAGGCCCGGCAGCAGCATCCCGTAGCCGTCCGTCGGGGCGTGGGTGATCAGGGCGAGACCGCCGGCCAGGAGCGTCATGCCGAGGGCGATCGACCACGCCAGCCCGATCCGGTGGATCACCCGCGCGGCGACCCCGCCCACGTTCAGCAGGACGATGGAGAGCGCGAACGGCATCATCCGCAACCCCGCCTCCCAGGCCGGGTAGCCGCGCACGAACTGGAGGTGCTGGGTGAGCAGGAACAGCGCGCCGGTCGCGCCGAAGGTGATCAGGACGACGCCGGAGACCGCGCCGACGAAGCGGGGGTTGCGGAAGAAGTGCATGTCCAGCATGGGGTCGGCGACCCGCCGCTCCCAGGCCACGAAGGCGGCGAGCAGGAGCACCCCGGCGACCGCCGCGCCGAGCACCGGGGCGGCCCCCCAGCCCTGCTCCGGCCCGGCGATGATCGCGTAGACGACCCCGGTCAGGCCGGCCGTGGAGAGCAGCACCCCGCCCAGGTCGAGGCGGCCGCCGGCCGGCTGGCGCGACTCCGGCACCAGCACCCACGCCGCCGCCAGGCAGAGCAGCACGATCGGGACATTGACGAGGAAGATCGCCCCCCACGGGAGGTGGGCGAGGACGAGCCCACCGAAGGGCGGCCCGGCCGCGAACCCCAGCGCGCTCGCCGCCGCCCAGAGGCCGATCGCCCGGGACCGCTCGGCGTCGTCGAAGACCTGCATCGCCACCGCGAGGGTGGCGGTAACCAGCAGCGCGCCGCCGACCCCCATGCCGGCGCGGGCCGCGATCAGCTGGCCGCTGGACTCGGCTAGCCCGGCGACCAGCGAGCCGAGCCCGAACAGCACGAGGCCGGCGAGCAGCATCCGGCGGCGGCCGTACCGGTCGGCGGCGCTGCCCGCGGTCAGCAGCAGTCCACACTGGACCAACGCGTACGCGTTGATCATCCACTGCACGTCGGCGGTGCTGGCGGCCAGTTCGGTCGTGAGCACCGGGATCGCCACGGTCAGCACGGTGTTGTCGAGCACCACGGTGACCTGGGCGAGGCAGAGCACGGCGAGGATCAGCCACCGGCCGCGCACCCGACCGGCCGGGGCGCCGGCCGGCGCCCCGGCGGCCGGCGCGAGCGCCGTGGTCGTCATCGGGCCGCCGGGGCGAAGCGGGCGATGGGGTTGGTCAGGGTGCCGACCAGTTGCAGCGCGGCCGACGGGTCGGCCAGGTCGACCATCTGCTGGTTGTTGCGCAGCTGGAGCCGGTTCAGGCAGGACAGCGCGAACTCCGGGGCGAACAGGTCGTAGCGCCGCAGCCGCTCGGCGAGGTGCGGGACGCTGTCGGCGTAGTCGGCGGCGCACCCGGCGACCGTCCGCCAGAAGGTCTCCTCGTCCAGCACGCCCTCGGTGACGAGGATCGCGCTGAGGTAGCGCAGGAAGCAGTCGAAGACGTCGGTGAAGATGGAGAGCAGCTTCATGTCCTCCGGCACCTCGGCCCTGACCCGTTGGACCTGCGGGGGCAGGTCGGCGTCCGGGTCCATCACCACGATCTCCTCGGCGATGTCCTTGAAGATCGCCCGCTCGACCGTCCCGCCGTCCAGGACGAGGATGACGTTCTCGCCGTGCGGCATGAAGGCCAGGTCGTGGGCGTAGAAGCTGTGCAGCAGCGGGGTGAGGTAGGCGTCGAGGTAGCGGCGCAGCCACACCTGCGGCGCCAGCCCCGAGCGGGCGATCAGCGCGGCGGCGAACGAGCGGCCGTCGCGGTCGGTGTGCAGCAGGGACGCCATGGTGGCCAGTCGCCGGCCCGGTTCCAGGGCGGGCACCGGGCTCTCCCGCCACAGGGCGGCCAGCATCTTGCGGTACGGGGAGTACCGGTCGGTGGCCGCCTCGTACTCCAGGTGCCGGTACCCGACGGCGGCCCGCTCGCGGATGATCGTGAGCCCGGTGCGCTTGAGCACCTCGTCGCCGTCGATCAGGTCGGCCAGCCAGTCGTTGATGGCCGGGGTGGCCTCCATGTACGCGGCGGAGAGTCCCCGCATGAAGCCCATGTTCAGCACGGACAGCGCCGTCTTGACGTAGTGCCGGGACGGGTCGGTGACGTTGAAGAAGGTGCGGATGGACTGCTGGGCGAGGTACTCGTCGGGGCCGGGGCCGAGGCAGACCAGCCGGTGCTGCGCCACCTCGGCGGCGAAGGTGATGGAGATCCTGTTCCACCACTGCCACGGGTGCACCGGGATGAGCAGGTAGTCGGCCGGGTCGAGGCCGAGCCCGGTCAGGGTGCCGGCGAACCCGGCGAGGGTGTCGTCGCCGAGTTCGGCGCGGATCAGCGTGTCGTAGTCGAGGTCGGCGGCGCAGGTGAAGGTCGTCCGGTCGCGGTGCGCGGCCACCCAGATCAGCCGCACCGGGTTGCCGGTCTCCGGGGCGTACGCCCGGTATTCGTCGACGCCGAAGCCGATGCGGCCGTTGTTGGCGACGAAGCCGGGGTGGCCCTCGGTCATCTCGGTCTCGATGGTCTGGAAGTCCGCGTCGGCGAGCTCGGCGACGCTGACGGCCGGCTTGTCGAGCTTGTACGCGGTGCTGGCCAGGGTGGAGCTGATCTCCTCCAGGTAGACGGGGAGGATCTGGTCGGTGAGGCCGAGCGCGCCCCGCAGATCGAGGCAGAACTCCAGGGCGTCCAGCGGCAGTTCGGTGTCGCCCCGGTGGCGGGTGATGCTGTCGGCGTCGATCCGCCAGTGGTCGAGGGCCAGCAGGCTCGCGGTGAACCGGTAGACGACCTCGCCGTCGTCGCCGCGCACCTGGTAGCGCCGCTGACCCGTTGGACCGGCGGGAACGGGCTCGCCGGCGGGAACGGGCTCGGGCGCGAGGAGCCGCTCGTGGGCGAACTCGGCCAGCGCCTTGCGGACCAGCAGCCGGTTGGCGTGGGCCCAGTTCGCGGGCGTCAGGTGGGCCACGGATGCGAGCGGGTTCACGCGGGCACGTCTCCTCGGGTTGCGGCGTGGAACTGGTCACGGGTGCAGACGCTGAGCAGCGCGTCCTTCTCGGGCTTGCGGATCGGGCCGACGACGGTGAAGCCGACGGCCGCGTTGAGGGCGTGCACCGCCGTGTTGCGCACGTCGGGCTCCACGACGACGCGCCGGGTGGCCGGGTCGGCGAAGAGCCACGCCATCACGGTGGTGATCACCGCCCGGGTGAAGCCGTGCACCGGCGCGTCGGCGGGCGCGCAGAGGAAGTGCATGCCGACGTCGCCGTCGGCCGCGTCGTACAGGCCGACGAGTTCGACCCGGGCCGGGTCGTACCGCTCGGCGAGGAAGGCCGGCCGGCCCTCGTGCAGGCCGAGGAACGCGTCGTGGTGCGGGTGCGCGGCGATGCGCCGGTACTCCTCGGCGACCCGGGCCAGGTCGGCGTCCTGCATCAGCCAGAACGCCGCCTTCGGGTGGGTCACCCAGCGGTGCAGCAGCGGCGCGTCGGCGTCCGGGTCGAGGGTACGCAGGGCGAACTCGCCGAGCCGGTCGTCGACCCGGCGGTGGACCACCTCGGTCACGACGCGGCCCCGGCCGGCACGCCGAACTCCTGGAAGGCGATGCCCTTCTCGATCGGGTAGTGCTCGCGACCCAGCAGTTCCCGGATGATCCACGAGTTGCGGTACGGCCCCATGCCCAGGTCGGGCGAGGTGATGCTGTGCGTGTGGGTGCCGGCGTTCTGGAGGAAGATGCCCCGGCCGGTGTGGTCGATGCTGTAGTTGCGGGCCACGTCGAAGCGACCGTGCGCGTCCCAGCGGATCCGGTCGCGCACCGGCTCCAGGAACTCCGGGACGCGGTAGTGGTAGCCGGTGGCCAGCACCAGCCCCTCGGTGTCCAGCGTGAAGTCGCGCTCCTGCTCCACGTTGCGCAGGCCCAGCGTGTACGTCCCGCTCTGCTCGTCGTAGGCGGCGGTGGTCAGCGCGGTGTTGGTCAGCAGCCGGGTGCGCACCGGGCCGGAGATGCTCCTGGCGTAGAGCAGGTCGTAGATCTCGTTGATGAGGTCGGCGTTGATGCCCTTGAACAGCCCCTTCTGCTCGGACTCCAGCCGGTAGCGGGTGGGCTCGGGCAGGGCGTGGAAGTAGTCCACGTAGTCCGGCGAGGTCATCTCGAGCGTGAGCTTGGTGTACTCGAGGGGGAAGAACCGGGGCGACCGGGTCACCCAGTTGAGCTGGTAGCCGTACGCGTCGATGTCGCCGAGCAGGTCGTGGTAGATCTCGGCCGCGCTCTGCCCGCTGCCGACCACCGTGATGCTCCGCTTCGCGCGCAGCGCCGCCCGGTGCTCCAGGTACCGCGAGTTGTGGATCATGTCGCCGCCGAGCCCCGCGCAGGCGTCCGGCACGTACGGCGGGGTGCCGGTGCCGAGCACCAGGTGCCGGGCCCGGTAGGTGGCCGACTCCCCGGTGGCCGTCACCGTGACCCGCACGGTGTAGTGCTCGTCGGCCGGGTCGAACTCGACCGCGGTGACCCGCTGTCCGAACCGGACGCTGCGCAGCTTGCCGGCGGCCCAGCGGCAGTAGTCGTCGTACTCGCTGCGCAGGGGGAAGAAGCTCTCCCGGATGTAGAACGGGTAGAGCCGCCCGGACTCCTTGAGGTAGCTCAGGAAGGAGTACGGCGAGGTCGGATCGGCGAGCGTGACCAGGTCGGCGATGAACGGCGTCTGGAGCCGGGTCGACTCCAGCAGCATCCCGGGATGCCAGCTGAAGGTGTCCCGCGCCTCCAGGAAGATGCCGTCGAGTTCGTCGATCGGCTCGGTCAGGCAGGCCAGGCCCAGGTTGTACGGGCCCAGCCCGACGGCGATGAAGTCGTGCGTCGACATGCGGTTCTCCAGGACGGGGGCGGATCGTCAGCCGACGGAACAGGACAGCTCGGCGGTGGCCCTGGTCTGCGCGTACCAGCCGGCGTGTTCGGCGATGAGGTCGAGGACGTGGGCGATGTCGTCCATCGTGGTCTCGGGGTTGAGCAGGGTGAACTTGAGGTAGTGCGCGCCGTCGACCTTGGTCCCGGCGACGAGGCCGGCGCCGGAGGCCGCCAGCGCCTCGCGGGCGTACAGGTTGGCGTCGTCGACGACCTCCCGGCCGGCGGCGGCCGGCACGTAGCGGAAGACCACCGTGCTCAGCTGCGACCGGGTCACCACCTCGAAGCGGGGGTCCTCGGTGAGCAGCTGCCACGCGGCGGCGGCACGGTCCACCACCTCGTCGAAGAGCGCGCCGATCGCGTCCGGCCCCATGATCCGCAGGGTCAGCCAGAGCTTGAGGGCGTCGAAGCGGCGGGTGGTCTGGATGCTCTTGTCGACCTGGTTGGGGATGCGCTGCTCGACCATCCGGGCGGGGTTGAGGTAGTCGGCGTGCCAGGTGGCGTGCCGCAGCACACGCCGGTCGCGCACCAGCAGCGCGCTGGAGCTGACCGGCTGGAAGAACGACTTGTGGTAGTCGACGGTGACCGAGTCGGCCCGCTCGATGCCGTCGAGCAGGTGCCGCCGGGTCGGCGACACCAGCAGCCCGCAGCCGTACGCGGCGTCGACGTGCAGCCAGACGCCGGCGGCCGCGCAGATGTCGGCGATCTGCGGCAGCGGGTCGATGGTGCCGAAGTCGGTGGTGCCGGCGGTGGCCACGACGGCCATCACCACCAGGCCCTCCTCCCGGCACCGGGCGATCTCCCGGGCCAGGTCGGCGGTGCGCATCCGCCGGTCGGCGTCGGTGGGCACGGTGACCACCGCGTCCGCGCCGAGGCCGAGCAGCTTGGCCGCCTTCTGCACGCTGAAGTGCCCGGCCGCCGAGGTGATGATGCGCAGCCGGGACAGCAGCTCCGGGCGGGACTGCCGCTCGGTCGCCCGGCCGACGAGGTTCGCGCAGGTCTCCTCGCGGGCCAGCAGCATCGCCTGGAGGTTGGACTGGGTCCCGCCGCTGGTGAAGATGCCGTCGGCCGCCGGCCCCAGGCCGATCCGGTCGGCGGTCCAGTCGACGAGCCGGCGTTCGATCAGGGTGCCGCCGGCGCTCTGGTCCCAGGTGTCCAGCGAGGAGTTCACGGCGCTGAGCACCGCCTCCCCGAGCAGCGCGGGGATCACCACCGGGCAGTTGAGGTGCGCCAGGTAGCGGGGGTGGTGGAAGTAGACGGCGTCGCGCAGGTAGACGTCGTGCAGCTCGTCGAGCGCCGCGCCGCTGTCGCCCAGCGGCCGATCCAGGTCGATGCCGGCGATCCGCGGCGCCAGCTCGTCCGGTGTCACGCCCGTGAACGGCCGGTCCGCGTCGGCCACCCGGGCCGCCACCCGGCCGATCCCCTCGGCCAGCACGCGCCGGTACTCCTCGACCGTGCCGGCGGTGAACAGGTGGGCGCGGGCGCCGTCAGACCCGGGGGTCACCCCGGTCGTAGGCACCTGGACGGTGGATCCGGGCAGGCTCATGCGGGTCCTCAGCGGTCGGGAATGGACGGTGGGGCGGAGATGGCGGGACGTCACCATCCGCCCGCAGTCGGTGATCGAGCGAGCTTAGGTTACCCTAACCTAAGGATGTGTCAACAACGTTGCCGACATTGAGCGATATCACTCAGCCCGGCAGCTTCGTCAGCTCCCGCTCGCCTGGCGCCACAACGGATTGGCGCCGGAACCGCCGCTGATGGGCGAGGCCCAGCGCGACGCCGAGCGCCACCAGGACGATGGAGCCCACCGCGACGGCGGGATAGCCGAACACCTCGGCCGCGGCCAGCGCGACGGAGGCCGCCACGAACGAGCAGACCAACCCGAACGACGACAGCACCGTGAAGTCCGTGCCGCCCGTGCCGGGCCGGGAGTAGTCCATGTTGACCGTGTAGAGCACGACGTTGGCGATCGTGTAGGCGGCCATGAAGCAGCAGAGCGCGACGACCGTCCCGGCGAGCGGGGCCCGGCCGTTCATCAACGGCAGCAGCAGCGCCGTGGACAGCGCGAGCGCCACTCCCCCGGCGACGAGCACCCGGCCGCGCCCGAACCGGCCGATCGCGGCCCCGGCGACCAGACCGGCCACGATGGCCGGCAGGCTGGTCACCACGCCGGTCACCACGCCGATGCGGCCCAGCGACCAGTCCGCGTCGACCAGGGCCGGCGTCACCAGGGCGTACGTCGCGCCCGCGCCGATGTAGACCAGGGGCACCACGCCGAAGGTCCACCAGCGGCAGCCGGGCTGGCCGAGCACGGACAGCAGCGCCCGGTAGGCCTGGCCGGCGCTGGCGACGCGGTCGGTGCGCTCCGGCTCCCGGAAGCGCCACACCACCAGCAGGCCGACGGCGGTCAGCGCGGCGAGCAGCAGGATCGCGGGTGCCCAGCCGAACCGGTCGTAGACGACCACGCAGGCGCCGCCGCCGAGCAGGTTGCCGACGTAGCTCGCGGCGACCTGGATGCCGTTACCGGTGCCCCGCGACCGCTCGGAGAGCAGCCGGACGGCGACGGCGTCGACGGCGATGTCCTGCGTCGCGGAGAGGAACACGTACGCGACGCAGATCGCGACGACCGGGCCGAGCTGCCCGGCCGGGCGGTCGAACGGCAACAGGGCCAGCAGGGCGAGCACCAGGCCGCCCTGGAGCACCAGCAGCCACGAGCGGTAGTGGCCGCGGCGGCGGGAGCCGTACCGGTCGAGCAGCGGCGCCCAGAGGAACTTGATCGGCCAGACCAGACCGACGAACTGGAGCAGCGCCAGCGTGTCGAGGGAGGTGCCGCCGTCGCGCAGGATGGCGGTCAGCCCGACGGTGATGAAGCCGATGCCGAGGTACTGCGTGACGTAGAGCGCGGTGAGCGTGCCGAGCCGGCCCCTCACCTGGCGCTCCAGTAGGCCAGCGAGGTGAGCTGGTGTTTGCCGACCCCCAGGGTCCGCCGGACGTGCTTGGTGATGCCGCGCGTGCTGGCCGCCTCGCAGGCCACCCAGTAGTGGGCGTCCTCGGCGGCGGGCAGGGCCGCGCAGACGGTCTCGACCAGGTGCTGCCCGTCGTCGCGGCGCGGCACCCACTTGACGTCGTGCGTGGCCGTGGCGCGCGGCGCCAGCTCCTTCTCGCCCTCGTGGGCGTACTCCAGCCAGACCGTCGCCGGGGTGTCGGGGGCCGCGGCGAGCAGGCTGTTCACCGCCGGCAGCGAGGCGGCGTCGCCGACCAGGTACAGGTGCCGCGGCGCGGGGTCCGGCAGGCTGAACGCGGTGCCCTGCACGGTGGCGTCGATGGTGTCGCCCACCTGGGCGGCGGCGGCCCAGCGGGCGGCGCACCCGTCGTGGATGGCGAACTCCAGGTCGAACCGGCCGGTCGCCGGATCCGGGTCGACGAGGGTGTACGCGCGCTGGTGCGGCTTGCCGTCGTTGTCGAACCACAGCCGGACCCACATGGTGGGGTGCACGCCGCACGCCTCCAGCAGCCCGCCGCCGTCCATGCGCAGCCGGCGGTAGTGCTCGCCGACGGACTCGGTGCCGAGCACGGTCAGCCGGAAGTCACGGCCGCCCATCGCCTTGAGCACCAGGGCTTCCCAGTTTCGCTTCACGCACCCCTCCAGGTAAGGTCTGCCTCAGTTAGGGGAGGGTAGCCTAAGTTGACGTTCCTGTGGCAGGCGGGACGACCGCCCATCCGCGCGGCGCACCGATGACCGGAATCCATCGTGACCGGTGGGGAGTCCCGCACCTGCGCGCCGACTCCGTCGACGGCCTGGCCCGGTTGCAGGGGCGGGTCGCCGCCCTCGACCGGGCCTGGCAGATCGAGGTCGAGCGGTGGCGCTCGGAGGGCCGGCTCGCCGAACACGTCGGTCCCGCCGAGCTGGGCTGGGACTGCTTCGCCCGTCGGGCCCGCCTCGACGACACCGCCCGGCGCTGCTTCGAGCGGCTCGCCCCCGACACCCGGCGGTGGATCACCGCCTACGTCGACGGGGTCAACGAGGCGCTCGCCGAGGGCGCCGCCGCCGCGGCACCCGAGTTCGCCGCGGTCGGCTGCGCCCCGGGGCGGTGGCGGCCGTGGTCGCCGCTGGGTGTCTTCCTCGTCCAGCACGTGCTCTTCTCCACCTTCCCCAACAAGCTGTGGCACGCCCACGTCGCCGCCACCCTCGGTCCGTCCGCGACCGACCTGTTCGCCGTCGAGGGCCCCGGCGGCTCGGGCAGCAACGCCTGGGCCGTGCCCGGCGACCCCGGCGCCGGGCGGGCGCCGGTCATCGCCGGCGACCCGCACCGCATCCTCGAACTGCCCGGCATCTACCAGCAGGTGCGCCTCGCCTGCCCCGAGTTCGACGTGTTCGGCTTCGCGTTCCCCGGGGTCCCCGGCCTTCCCCACTTCGGACACGCCGGCGAGGTCGCCTGGGCCGTCACCAACGCCATGGCCGACTACCAGGACCTCTACCGCGAACAGCTGCGCCGCGACGGCGACCGGGTCCTGGTCCGCGAGGCGGACGGCTGGGTGCCGGCGCACCGGCACGTCGAGCGGATCGAGGTCCGCGGCGGCGAACCGGAGTCCGTCGAGGTGATCGAGACGCCGCGCGGGCCGGTCGTCGACCACGACCGCGGCACCGGCGAGGCGATCAGCCTGCGCACCCCCAGCCGGGTCGAGCAGCGCCTCGGCTTCGACGCGCTGCTGCCGCTGCTGCGGGCCCGCAGCGCCGACGACGTCGCCGACGCGCTGCGGGACTGGGTGGAGCCGGTGAACAGCGTCCTGGTCGCCGACCGGCGCGGAACCATCCGCCAGCTGGTCGCCGGCCTCGTTCCGCTGCGTGACGACCGGTGCCGCCGCGAGCCCGTGCCCGGCGCGGATCCGCGATACCGGTGGCACGGCGGTTACGCCGAGCCGCGCCGCACCGCCGTCGACGGGTCCGCGGTCTGCGCCAACGACCGCCGCCCCGACGTGGCGGACCTCGGCACCGGCTTCGCCCCACCGCACCGCGCCCGCCGCATCCGCGCCCTGCTGGCCGAGGGCGCCCGGCCGGAGGCCGTACACATGGACACCCGGCTGGAGGCCGGGGCGCTGCGGGGCGTGCTCGACCGGGTCGACCCCGGCGGGCTCAGCGAGCCGGCGCGGCGCCTGCGGGACCGGCTGACCAGTTGGGACGGGCACATGCGGGCCGACAGCGCCGACGCCGGCGCCTGGGCCGCCTGGCGCGCGGCCCTGGCCCGCCGGCTGTACGACCATCCGTGCCTGCGCCCGCTGCGCGACGCCCCGAGCGCGTTCGACGGCCTGTTCGCGCCCTGGACCGACCCGCTGTCCCGCATCGGCCACGCCCTGGACGGGGTGGCCACCGGGCTGCACCGCCTCGGCGGCGACATCGGCCCGGTGGCGGCCGGGGCGCTCGAGGACGTCGCGGCGGGCGACCCGCCGGGGCCGTGGGGCCGGCGGCACGTGCTGCACCCCGTCCACCTCGGCGTTGCGGCGGCGACCGACGAGGCGGTGCGGGCCATGCGCGAGCGCGTCGCGCTGGCCGGCGACGCCGACTGCGTGCTGGCCACGTCGAGCGTGCCCGGGGTGTCCGACGCGTGCTGGCGGGGTCCGGTGGCCCGCTACGTGTGGGACCTGACCGACCGCGCGGAGAGCCGCTGGATCGTCCCCTTCGGCGCGTCCGGGCGCCCGGGCGACCGACACTTCGACGACCAACTGCCACTGTGGGCCGGCGGCGAGCTGGTCCCGGTGGTCACCGACTGGCGAGAACTCACCCGAGAACCAGGAGACGCGACACCGTGACATACCAGGAGAAGATCCCCGGCTTCGGCGAGCTGTCGCTCGTCGTGCTGGACCCGAAGGCCCACGCGGAGCTGGTGCACGGTTGGGTGACCGAGCCCAGGGCGGCATTCTGGGGCATGGGCTCGCACTCGGTCGACGAGGTGCGGGAGATCTACGAGTTCGTCGACAGCCTCGCCACCCACCACGCGTACCTGATCATGCTCGACGACGCGCCGGTCGGCCTGTTCCAGACCTACCAGCCGGAGGCGGACCCGGTCGGCGAGCGCTACACCGTGCGGCCCGGCGACGTCGGGATGCACCTGCTGCTCGCTCCCGGCAGGCGCCCGCCGAAGGGCCTCACCACCGCCATCGGCCCCGCCCTCGCCCGGTTCCTGTTCCAAGACCCCACCCGGCAGCGGATCGTCGTCGAACCGGACGTCCGCAACGAGCGCGCGCTGGACCGGCTGCGGCGGGAGGGCTTCACCTTCGCCGACGAGATCGACATGCCCGACAAGCGGGCCCAGTTGGCGTTCCTGACCCGGGAACGGTTCGAGTCGGACCACGCCGTACCCGCCTGAGCGAGTGTGTGCGACCGCGCGGCTGCTGGTCGGATGACGGATGGTCCGCGCGCTGCGATGCGGCGGCGGTCGCCGAGCCGGTCCGCGGGCGAAGGGGGTCGGCGAGGCCCGCCGCACGGCCAGGCCCCGCCGCACGGCGAGGCCCCGCCGGATGCGACGGGGCCTCGCGGGGACGGGTCGGTCAGGCGGTGGGGAAGTTGTCCGGCGTACGGATGCGGTCCCGCATCAGGGCGCCCGACTCGGTGAGCACCCCCGGGCCGGTGTAGGTGCTGCCGGCGCAGGTGCCCGGCCGCAGCGCCGCGCTGCCCTCGGCCTTGTCCGAGTAGGTCCAGTTCGCGTAGCTGATCTTCAGGCGGTCCAGCAGGTCGAGCCAGGCGTTGCTGCTGGCGACGTCCACTCCACCGTCACCGGTGTAGTCGACCGTGCCGAACTCGGTGACGAACAGCGGCAGCCGCGCGGCGGCCCGCTCCACCTCGGCCCGGTAGTTGTCCCGGTGGGACGCGGCGTAGAAGTGGAACGTGTACATGACGTTGGTCGCGTTCACCGGGCTGTCGATGATCTCGTTGGCGTTGGCGCCGTCGGAGACCCCCAGCGAGGACCAGCCGCGCGTGCCGACCACGACCACCGCGTCCGGGTCGTTGGCGCGGATCACCGGGATGACCTGCTCGGCGTAGCTCTTGATGGTCGCCCAACTGACGCCGTTGGGCTCGTTGGCGATCTCGTAGATGACGTTCTTCTTGGCGGCGTTGCGGGCGGAGACGGCGGCGAAGAAGGTCTTGGCCCGGTCGAGGTTGTGCATCGGGTCGCCCGGCGTCAGGGTGTGGAAGTCGATCAGCGCGTACATGCCGCGCTGCTCGGCCTCGTCCACCAGGGTGTTGACCCGGTTGGTGAACCCGGCCGGGTCGGTCTCGTAGCCGTCCTCCTGGACGTACATGGCGATCCGCAGCAGGTCGGCCCGCCAGTCGTCGGCCAGCGCGTCCAGGGAGGCGTCGTTGTAGCAGCGGGCGAACCACTGGATGCCGTGGGTGCTCATGCCGCGCAGCTGGATCGGCCGGCCGTACTGGTTGCACAGGTTGACCCCGCACACGCGCAGCTGGCCGTTGACCGCGACCGGGGTCTGCCCGCCCGGCGGCGGGGTGGTCGGCGTGGCGGCGCCGGTGCAGGCCGTGCCGTTGAGGGTGAACGTCGTCGGCGCGGGGTTGGCGGCGCTCCAGGTGCCGTTGAACCCGACGCTGGTCGACGCGCCGGTCGCCAGCGCGCCGTTCCAGCTCACGCTGCGCGCGGTGACGGCGGTGCCGGTCTGGCTCCAGGTGGCCGACCAGCCCTGGCCGACCCGCTGCCCGGCGTCGGGGAAGGTGAAGCCGAGCGTCCATCCGTCGACCGCGTCGCCCAGGTTCTTGATCGTGATGTTGGCGGTGAAGCCACCGGACCAGCTGCTGGTGGTGTAGGTGACGGCGCAGCCGGTGGCGGCCTGGGCGTCGGCGGCCGGGACGGCGGCCGAGGCCGCGACGGTCAGCGCGCCGACCGCGCCGGCCATGAGCAGGGTGCGCCGGGACGGGCGCGGTAGGAGCTTCATGCGGGTGCCTTCGCTTCCGATCGGTGGTGGGGGTGCCGGCAGCCCCGGGGCGGCGGGACGCCACGTCCGCCCGGACGGGTACGCCGGCGCGGCCCGGCGACGGGCCGTCACGGCGGGAGACTCGCAGAGACCCCCTGCCCACGGGGACCGGGAGCGCTCCCAATGACGGCAGCCTAGGCGCGCCTCCGCCTCCCTGCAACATGGACACGCATCGACCCCTGCGCACGACGCGCGCCGGCCCCGGGACGGCGTCCCGGGGCCGGCGTGCCGACGGAGTCGGTCAGAAGGTGGGGGCCAGGTAGAGCAGGCGGTTCGGCGAACCGGTGCCCGGGTTGGTGATCACGTTCGGCGTGGCCTGGGTGACCAGGTACGAGTGCACCTGGGCGGGCGTCCAGCTCGGGTTGACGCTGAGCACCCGGGCGGCCGCGCCCGCGACGTGCGGCGAGGCCATCGAGGTGCCGCTGATGGAGGAGGTGGCGGTGTCGCTGGTGGACCAGGCCGACAGGACGCCCACACCCGGCGCGAAGATGTCGGTGCAGGTGCCCCAGTTGGAGAACGAGGCGCGCGCGTCGTTGCTCTGCGAGGCGTTGACGGTCAGCGCCGTCGGCACGGAGGCCGGCGAGAAGTTGCAGGCGTTGGCGTTCGAGTTGCCGGAGGCCACCGCGTAGGTGATGCCGTCGGCGATCGAGTTCGCCACCGCGGTGTTCAGCGACGCGTTGGTGGAGCCGCCGAGGCTCATGTTCGCCACAGCCGGCTGACCCGCCTGGTGGTTGGAGGTCACCCAGTTGATGCCGGCGATGACCTGCGCCCAGGTGCCGCTGCCCTGGCAGTTCAGCACCCGCACGGCCACCAGCCGGACGTTCTTCGCCACGCCGTAGGTGTTGCCGCCGACGGTGCCCGCGACGTGCGTGCCGTGGCCGTTGCAGTCGGCGGCCGGCAGCGCGTTGTCGATCGCGTCGTAGCCGTCGACGGCCTGGCCGGCGAAGTCGACGTGGGTGGTCCGGATGCCGGTGTCGATGATGTACGCCGTCACGCCGGTGCCGCTGCTGTTGTAGGTGTAGGTGCCGCTGAGCGGGAGGGTCCGCTGGTCGATGCGGTCCAGGCCCCACGGCGGGTTGTTCTGGGTGGCCGTCGTCGACACGGTGTGGTTCTGCTCGACGTAGTCCACGGCGGGGTGCGCGGCGAGGCGCTTGGCGGCCCGCTCCGACAGCTTCACCTCGAAGCCGTTGAGCGCGTCACCGTAGACGTGGCCCACGCTGCCGCCGAAGCGGGCGGCGAGCGAGCCCGCGGTGCTCTTCACCTCGCCCTGCCGGGTGCCGGCGCGGCCGCCGACGCTGCTGTCCTTGAGTACCACGATGTAGCTGTCGGCTACGGCCGTCGCGCCACCGGCGCTGAGGATCTCGCCGGTGGCCGAGGCCGCCGCCGGAGCGCCGATCATGGTCGTGACCATGGCGGCGCTGGCGAACACGCTGGCCGCCGCGGCGAGGGTACGCCGATGAGTGCGAGGGAGTGTCATCTCCCGGTCCTCCTACTGTGGTGGCCCCCGGGTGGCTCGTGGCGCACCCGACAGGCGGTCTGGACGATGAGCAAACCTTAGCCGCCACATTCATGATCGTAAATTTTGTTGATGTTCACGATATGAGGACGATGTTGAGAAGAAGGGGCCGTGAATACCTTGCGTGAGACCGGGTTCCATTGAGATACGTCTACTTTTCTGGTTCACTGCCGGGGGAGCACCGGGCCGTCACACATCGCACCCCGACCCGTGACAGGAGTTCCTCCACCATGCTCCGAAGGCCCCTGATCCATGCCCTGTCCGCCGCGCTGGCGGCGATCCCCCTCGCTCTCGCCATCGGGCTCACCGCCCCCTCCCCCGCCCTGCCGGCGGCCGCCACCGCACCGGTGCGGGTCATGCCGCTGGGCGACTCGATCACCGGCTCGCCCGGCTGCTGGCGCTCGGTGCTCTGGAACCACCTCCAGTCCACCGGCCACACCGACGTGGACTTCGTCGGCACGCTCGGCCCCCAGGGCTGCGGCCAGCCGCACGACGGCGACAACGAGGGACACGGCGGCTACCTGGTGACCGCCGTGGCGAACCAGAACCTGCTGCCGGGCTGGCTCGCCGCCACCCGGCCCGACATCGTCCTGATGCACTTCGGCACCAACGACGTGTGGAACGGCATCCCGCCCGCCACCATCCTCGCCGCGTACGGCAGGCTGGTGGAACAGATGCGGGCCAGCAACCCGGCGATGCAGATCCTCGTCGCGAAGATCATCCCCATGGCCCCACCCTCCTGCCCGGAGTGCGGCCAGCGGGTGGTGGCCCTCAACGGCGCGATCGACGGCTGGGCGGCGGCGGCCAGCACCCCGGCCTCGCCGGTGGTGGTGGTCGACCAGTGGACCGGGTTCAGCACGGCCACCGACACCTACGACGGCGTGCACCAGAACGCGTCCGGCGACCGGAAGATCGCCGACCGGTGGTATCCGGCGCTCACCGCGGCGCTGGGCGGCGTCGCGCCGACGCCCACCGGCAGCCCCACGCCGACGCCCACCGGTCCCTCCGTCGGCTGCACCGCTAGCTACCGGGTGGTGGGCCAGTGGCAGGGCGGCTTCCAGAGCGAGGTGACGGTACGCAACTCCGGCGCCGCGCCGGTCTCCGGATGGACCGTCCGCTTTTCGCTCGCCGGGGGCCAGCGGATCAGCCAGTCCTGGAACGCCCAGCTCTCGCAGAGCGGGGTCGAGGTCACCGCCCGAAACGTGGACTGGAACGGCGCCCTCGCCCCCGGCGCGGAGGCCACCTTCGGCCTTCTCGGCAGCACCTCCGGGGGCGCCGCCGCCGGCACGGTGAGCTGCACGGCCACCTGACCCGCGCCACCCGTCGGCCGGGCCGACGCGGCCCGTCGGCCGGGCCGACGGGTGCCCGGCCCGGCCCGCGGCGGCACCGCAGCCCCCGATGTAGCCCACATCTCGACCCGAGGTTGAGTGACCTTCATCACATGCCCACCTCGACGCTCCCTTCGGCCCGCACCCGGGACCGCACAACGGAATTCCCTTCCGGCGGCCCAGATCCGCGCCGTCCACACCTCCCACACCACCGGCGGCGTCGACACGTACCGAGCCGTAACTCGTACGGAGAGTCACCCGGCGCGCCATCGGTGCGGGGCAGCGGCTCCCTCGGGTTCCGCCGCCCACCGTCGCGGTTTGCGGCCCTCACTACCCTGATCGTTGATCCCGTGCCTGGGCACACGTCGACAGCGATAAGGGCTTCACATGAGCGACAGTTACCCTCCGTACGGAGGGCAGCAGCCGGACCCGAACGTCACCCCCTGGAGTGGGCCGCCGGCCCCGCAGCAGGGCGGGTACCCGGGATACGGGCAGCCAGCGCAGGCGCCGCAGTTCGGCGCCCCTTTCCCGCCGCCGAAGAAGTCGAACAAGGGCCTGATCATCGGGCTGGTCGCCGGCGCGGTGGTCCTCGTGCTCGCCATCTGCGGCGCCGGCATCGGACTCGTGCTCGTCAACGGTGACGACGAGGAGCCCGCCACGATCGCGACCGGCGGCCCCAGCCCCGACCCCGCTACCACCGGCACGCCGGGCACGGACGCCTCCCCCACCCCCGGGCAGCAGGAGACGCAGGAGCCGAGCAACAACGCGGTGACCGCCCGCTACTCCAGCGACCTGTCCAACGTCTGCGAGGGTGGCCAGATCCTGAACGCCGCCCCCTACAGCGGCCCGTCCGGCGCCAAGGCGTACACGTTCTCGAACAACCCCGACCGGCCGACCTTCTGGTCGTCGAAGTCGGTCTCCTCGGACAAGCCGTACTACGCCAAGAGCGCCGACTTCGAGACGGTGTCGGTGGTCGGCTGCCTCAAGTTCGTGGAGGGCAGCGAGGGCGCGCCGAAGAAGTGCCAGTACAAGGACAGCGCGGGCAAGCAGGTCACCATCGACTACATCTCGTCGCGCTACACGCTGACCTTCTACGCCGCGAAGACCGGCGAGAAGATCGGCGACGGCGGCACCGTCACCGCCCCGGCGGCGCGCTGCCCGAGCTTCATCTCGTACAACAAGAGCACCATGAAGTCGTACGCGGCGCCGGACTCCGGCAGCATCGAGGCCGCCCTGGACAAGTTCCTGTCCTGAACGGCCCCGTCGACGGGTGGGGAGGGACGGGACACCGTCCCTCCCCACCGTCGTCTTCGCTCGTCGACGCGAGAGGCCCGGCGCTCGTCGCTCGTCGACGCGGCGAGCCCGGGACGACGACACGGGGTGCGCGGCCGGCCGGCCGGGCCGCCGGTGCCGCCCGGCCGCGTCCGGGAGGCACCAGGAGCGGCCACCGGAAGCGGCGCGTCCGGGCCGTCGAGGGCGGCCGGGGCCTGACGCACGATCCGGAAGCCTGACGACAGCGGGGCCGGCGTCAGCGGCGCGCCGGCGCCGCCCGCCCGGCGGCGTCCACGCTCACCTGGTCGAAGGCCGGAGCGCCGTCGACGGCGTCGGCGGCCACGGCCGTCGACCTGGCGGGGTCGGGCAGATCCAGGCTGCTGCGCAGGCCGACCGGCTTCAGCAGGACCGCGGCGATGACGCCGACGACGGCGATCGCGGCGGAGATGAGGAAGATGTGGCCGGTGGCGTCCCCGTACGCCGCGCGGACGATCTGCTGCACCGCGCCGGGCATGGCGTCGAGGTTCAGGCTGCCGGCTCCCGCGCTGCCGGAGGCGGGGATGCCGGCCGCCGAGAGATCGGCGGTGATCTGGTCGGTGACCTGCCGGGCGAGGACCGCGCCGAGCACCGAGACGCCGATGGTGCCGCCGAGCGACCGGAAGAACGCTACGGTGGAGCTGGCCGCGCCGATGTCCCTGAGCGAGACGGTGTTCTGCACGGCGAGGACGAGGTTCTGCATCGTCATGCCGACCCCGACACCGACGATGAACATGGCCGTGCCGACCAGCACCAGCGAGGTCTCGTGGTCGATGGTGCCGAGCAGGGCGAAGCCGATGACGAGCACGACCGCGCCGAACACGATGTACGGCTTGATCTTCCCGGTCCTGGTGATCAGCCGGCCGGCGACGATCGACGAGATGAGGACGCCGGCCATCATCGGGATGGTGAGCAGCCCGGCCTCCGTCGGGCTGTAGCCGCGTCCGATCTGGAAGTACTGGCCGAGGAAGACGGCGCCGCCGAACATCGCCATGCCGACCGCCAGGCTGCCCAGGATGGCCAGGGCGGTGGTCCGCTGACGGACGAGATCGAGCGGGACGACCGGCTCGTCAGCCCGGGACTCCACCCGGACGGCCAGGGCGAGCAGCGCGACCGAACCGCCCACCATGGCGGCGGTCTGCCAGGAGGCCCAGGCGAACGAGTCGTCCACGAAGGAGATCCAGATGAGCAGCACGCTGACGCCGGCGGCGATCAGGGTCGCGCCCAGGTAGTCGATCTTCACGTTCTCGCGACGGACCGTCGGCAGGCGCAGGGTGAAGTGCAGGAGGACGAGCGCGATGGCGGCGACGGGGACGCCGACGAAGAAGCACCAGCGCCAGCCGAGCCAGGACGTGTCGACGATGAGCCCGCCCAGCAGCGGGCCACCGACCGTCGCCACCGCCATGACGCCGCCGAGGTAGCCGTTGTACCGGCCACGCTCCCGGGGCGGGATCATCGCCGCGATGGCCACCTGGACGAGGGCCTGGAGGCCGCCGACGCCGATGCCCTGGAACGCGCGGGCGGCGATGAGCTGCTCGGCCGTCTGGGCGAACCCCGCGATCACCGAGCCGACCAGGAAGACGGCGATGGCGACCTGGACCAGGAGCTTCTTGTTGAACAGGTCGGCGAGCTTGCCCCAGATCGGGGTGGTCGCTGTCGCGGTGAGCAGGGTGGCCGTGACCACCCAGGTGTACTGGGTCTGCGACCCGTTCAACGCGCCGATGATGTTCGGCAGCGCCGTCGAGACGACGGTGCCGCTGAGCATCGCGACGAACAGCACCAGCAGCAGGCCGCTGAGGGCCTCCAGCGTCTGCCGGTGTGTCATCGGCGCGTCGCCGGCCGTGGTGGTGGGTGCGCTCATCGCGCGGCCTCCAGGTTGTCGTGGTGTCCGAGGGCGGTCTCGATGTCGCGGGTGAACCGGCCGAGCGCGGCGGCGAGAGCCGCCACCTCCGCGGGGGTCCAGTCGGCGAGCGCGGTGTCGAGGATCCGGCCGTACCAGTCGTAGGTGTCGGTCAGGGCGGCCCGCCCGGCCGGGGTTACGGTCAGCAGGCTGGCCCGCTTGTCGGCGGGGTCGGCCCGCCGCTCGACCAGGCCGTGGCTGACGAGCGAGGCGACGGCGCGGCTGACGGTCGACGGGTCCAGCCCGCTGCGGGCAGCCAGCTCGCGGGCGTGACAGTCGGCGGGCAGCTTCTCGATCTGCATGAGCAGGCCGGCGAGGCCGACCGGCACGGCCGGCCGGACGTCGGCCCGGTGCCGTTTGATCAGCCGTACGCTCCTGATCAGCTCGGACAGCCTCGTACCGAGCTCGCGGCCGACAGTCTCCACGCCGCCCTCCCCTGCCGCAGATGGTTGCCGCACACAAGCATCTGCCGATCTTGCTCAATGTGCAAGTTTGCGCGATGAGAACTGAGTCACCGCCCCGTAGGCTGTCGCCCATGGAGGAGACCACCGGGCTGCGCGAGCGCAAGAAGGCGGCCACCCGCCTCGCCCTGCACGAGGCGGCCCTGCGCCTCGCCACCGAGTACGGGCTCGACCGGGTGACCGTGGAGGCCATCGCCGACGCCGCGAACGTCTCCCGCCGGACGTTCTCCAACTACTTCTCCAGCAAGGAGGAGGCCGTCTTCCACGGCGACGCCGTACGGCTGCGCCGGCTGCTGGAGCTGGTCCGCCGGCAGCCGACCGACGCGCCGCCGTGGGCCGCGCTGAGCGGGGCCGCCGAACGCCTCGCCGTCGAGGCGTACGGCAACGCGCCGCCCTCCTGGCTGGTCCGCCGCCGACAGCTACGCGGCCACCCGGGCCTCGTCGCGCACCAGATCGCGGCCTACACCACCATCGAGCGCGAACTCGCCGACGACATCGCCCAGCGGCTGACCGGCCCCGACCGGGCACTGCGGGCCCGCGTCCTGACGGCGACCTTCCTGGCCTCCCTGCGCGTCGCCATCCAGCACTGGATCGACCACCCCGACGGGCCGCTGCTCGACGTCCTCCTGACCGCGCTCGCCGAGGCCGGCTCCGCCGCGCCCGCGCCACCCGCGGCCCGCTGACGCCCGACGGCGTCGCCGAGGAGGAGGTCGACCGCCGCCACGCGACGCTGCCCGAGGGCGGCACGGTGCACATGCCCCTGGGCAACCACGGTTTCAGCCGCAGGTTCGGCTGGACCGACGACCGCTTCGGTGTCTCCTGGCAGCCAACCTCGCCTGGCGCGCTGGCCACGGACCGACGCGGCGACGCGGGGCGCAGGACCCCGGAACCCCGGCGTCGGCCGCCCACGTCCCCAGGCGACCTGTTGCTATGGTCCCACCATGCACCCGACAGGTCGCGTGTGGACGGCGGGCGGAATCGAGCTGGTGTCGCGCTTCCCCGTCGACGACCTGGAGCTCAGCGCCCTCCACGCCCGGGCCTTCGGTGGCGCTGTTGGGCAGGTGACGCCGTGGGGCGAGCGGCTGGAGCGGCACGCGCTGACGTGGGTCGGCGCCTTCGACGTCGGCCGCCTGGTGGGCTTCGTCCAGGTCTGCTGGGACGGCGGGGCGCACGCCTTCCTGCTCGACACGGCGGTGGACCCCGGGTGGCAGCACAGGGGGATCGGCGCGGGCCTGGTCCGGGCTGCGGCCGACGACGCTGCGGCTGCGGGCTGCGAGTGGCTGCACGTCGACTTCGAGGCGCACCTGGAGCCGTTCTACCTCGAGCGGTGCGGGTTCCGCCCCACGTCCGCGGGCCTGCTGCGACTGCCCGGCCGTCAGCGCGCCGAGGGGGCATAGCCAGCCGAGCGCCTGCGCGGCCACCGTCGGGCGGGGTCGCCGGTCGGCCGGCGGCCCCGCCCGCGAAGTCAGCAGGGGCTCCTGACACCAACGCCCGGGGCGACCGAATTCGCCGGGGCGGAACGGAGCCCGGAGGGACAGTCAGCCGACCACTTCCGCACGGCGCGGCCTTCTGCCAACCTGATATCCATCACTTTCGATGTCAGGAGTGCCCGTGTCGTTCTCTCGCCGTGCGACAGCCGCCCTCGCCGCGGTCGCCCTGCCCATGGTCACCGCGCTCACCGTCGGCCTCGCCGCCGCACCCGCCCACGCCGCCGCCTCCACCTACACCGCGCTCGGCGACTCGTACGCCTCGGGCACCGGCACCCGGGAGTACTACTCCGACAGCGGCTCGTGCCAACGCTCCCGGCACTCCTACCCGGTCCTGGGCGCCGCCCGGCTCGGCGCCACCCTCACCTTCCCGGCCTGCGCCGGCGCGACGGTCTCCGGCGTGCTGAACGGGCAACTGGGCAGCCTGAACGCCTCGACGACCTACGTCACGGTGACCGCCGGCGGCAACGACATCGGCTGGTCGTCGGTGATCGTGCAGTGCGCGCTGCCCTGGCCCGCCACCTGCTGGTCCCAGATCGACGACGCGGAGAACCAGATCCGCAACATCCTGCCGGGGCGGCTGGACCAGCTCTACTCCCGGATCCGGACCCTCGCCCCGAACGCCCGGGTCGCGGTGGTCGGCTACCCGAGGCTGTTCAACGGCGAGGAGTGCAACCTCATCGCCAGGATCTCCCCCGGCGAACAGGCCGAGCTGAACGCCGCCGCCGACCTGCTCGCGACGACCATCCGGAGCCGAGCGGTCGCCCACGGCTTCACCTTCGCCGACGCCCGGGGCCCGTTCACCGGCCATGCCGTCAGCGACGACGTCGAATGGCTCAACGGCACCTCGAACCCGCTCGGCGAGTCGTACCACCCCAACCGGGCCGGCCACGTCGGGTACGCCGGCATGGTGCAGGCCGCCTTCAGCGGCGCCACGGCCCGGCGGTCCTGACCGCGCGCGACCCCGTCGGACGCCTGAGCGTCGGCCCTGACGCCGCCTGGGCGGCGTCGGGGCCGACGCTCAGGACGACGCCTCGACCTGGCCGTCGTAGGCGATGCTGCGCCACAGGTCGAACTGGCGGTCGTTGCCGGCCAGGGGGTTGCCGGCCAGCGCGACGCCGGCGTGCGTGCGGGACGGACCGTCCCCCTGGTAGATCGAGGTCGACCGGCTGGACGGCATCAGCCACGGGGGCGACCAGGACCTGGCTCTCGACCTCGACGCCCGGGCCTTCCTCGACGGCCTGAGCACCGACGTGCCGATCCCGGCCGCCGAGGTCGCGGGCCCGACGCCGGCGCCGTGATCCGCCGTCGGCCCGCAAGCCCCGTGCCGACCGGGGTGGCTGTCGAGAGGCGCCCGGCTCAGCTGGTGGCGAGGAGCGCCAGGTAGCGCTCCGCGGCGTCGGGCGTCATGAACCAGTCCTGGAAGTCGTTCGGGTCGGAGAATCCGTTGGCGAAGCGACGGGCGATCGTCGGATTGGTGGACGCCGCACCCAGGATCTGTTGCACGTGCGGCGGCAGCGGCTGGAGCATCGCGTTGGTCCAGGCGGTGACCGCCTGCCCGGCGCCCGCCCAGAACCGTTCGAAGGTCTGGGTCATCCACTGCCCGTCGAAGGGCCGGTCACCCCGTTCCAGGATGGACCCGAGGTACGAGGAGGCGCACTTCGCCGCGGTGTTGCTGCCCTGGCCGGTGATCGGATCGTTGGCGACCACGACGTCCGCCATGCCCAGCACGAGGCCACCCGAGGGCAGCTCCGCCACCGGGCGGCGCACGGTCGGGGTGTACCGGCCCGACAGGGTGGCCCGCCCGTCCGTCAGCTCGACGTCGGCGCACCGCTCGTGGATCCAGGGCGTGTACTGCCGCACCAGCTCGAGGGTCAGCTTGAGATGCTCCGCCGGATCGAGCCGCTCCTTCCACAGGTCGAGCGGGCCGTCGGGCACCGCCTCCCAGAAGAGGATCTCGCATGGCCCGGACAGGGTCAGCCCCGGGATGACGAACAGCTCCCCCAGTCCCGGCACCGCGTTGAAACTGACGTGCGGCACCGGCCACAGCGGGTCCGGCGTCATGCCGTGCACGTAGGCGACGGCGAGCCCTCGCTGGGGCGCGGTGTACACCGACCGTTGCGGGTCCCGGTCGAAGACGCCCACCAGGTCGCCCTTGCCGGCCGCGACGATGGTCAGGTCGTAGCGGCCGAGCCGGGTCAGCCCGTCCAGGTCCGCGGTCGTCACGCCCTGGTAGTGGACGGTGCCGCCGCGCTGCTCGAACAGCTCCAGCCAGGCGGCCATCTTCAGCCGCTGGTCGGTGCTCTGCGCGTAGCGGTCCAAGGGGCAGGGGATGCGCAGCGCGCGTTGGCCGGGCGGGGCCGACAGGGACACGTGCAGCCCTTCGATGCGCGGCGACTGCTCCTGCCACAGGTTCAGCCCGTACTGGCGTTCGGTGTCCAGGGCCGCCGCGAACATGGCCTGGGTGCTCATCACCCAGCCACGCCGGATCTCATCAGGCGTACGGGCCGACATGATGGTGACGTCGTACCCTTCGGCGAGCAGGCTCAGGCCGAGCTGCAGCCCGGACTGGCCCGCTCCCACGATAAGAACTCTGCGCATGTGATGCCTCCAGGTATGTGAGCTACCGGACCGCCAGCGCGCCCGGGACCGGGCCGGTGGTGCGCGTCATGGTGTGTTCGACGACCGCCAACAGCGCCCTGGCGACCGACGAGGGTTCGCGCGCGTCGCAGGTGATCAGCGGGATCTCGGCGGAGAGCGTGAGGGCCTCTCGGACGTCCTCCAGACGGTGCGCCAGCGCGCCGTCGAACAGGTTGACGCAGACCACGAACGGCACGTCGCTGTCCTGCTCGAAGTAGTTCACCGCCGGGAACGACGCCTCCAGGTTCCGCGTGTCGGCCAGGACCAGCGCGCCGACCGCTCCCCGGCAGAGGTCGTCCCACATCGGCCAGAACCGTGGCTGGCCGGGCGTGCCGAACAGATAGAGCACCAGGTCCGGGCCGATCGTCAGCCGGCCGAAGTCCATTGCCACGGTGGTGGTCGTCTTGTCGATCCCCGGGTCCAGTCGGTCCACCGTCTCGCTCGCCGCCGTCATCCACGCCTCGGTGTTGATCGGGGGGATCTCCGAGATGGACTGGACGCAGGTCGTCTTGCCGACCCCGAACCCGCCGGCGATGACGATCTTCGCGGAGGTCACCAGGGGGCTGTCAGGCAAGCTGGCGAAGGCCATCGCGCAGTCTCTCCAGGAGGCGGTCGTCAAACGGGGAGGTGTAGGGGTCGGCGTGGATCCGCAGCCGGTCCGTGGCGGCGAGGTCGTCGATGACCACGCGGGTCACGCCCAACGACGTGCCGCACACCGCCGAGAGTTCGGCGACGGACCGCATGTTCCTGGCCTGCTCGTAGAGCGTGCGCGCCTCCGGCAGCAGACCGGAGGCGAAGACGGCGTCGTAGTACGGCACCGACACCAGGGTGTGCACCAGCAGGGGTTGCCGGGTGCGGGTGCGCCCGCCGGTCAAGACGTAGGGCCGCACCTTCCAGTACGTGGTGGGCACGTTCGCTCCCTTGGCTGCGGACACTAGCGGGGTGGCTGGCTGGCGGTGAGGCGGTGCAGCTCGTTGCGGATCTGCGGGGTGAGCACGTGCCCGACGGCCCCCACGAACTGCGCCATGTGGTAGGAGACGACCCGTAGGTCGCAGCCCGCGGCGGCGGCCACGGTCAGCCCCGCCGACTCGCCGACCCGCATGAACATCAGGTGCCCGCGCGGCAGCCGGACCGTCAGGTACTCCGACGCGCCGAGGTCGAGCAGGTCGGCGCTGCGGTCGGCCATGCTGAGCAGTCCCGCGGTCAACGCGGCGAGCTGGTCACCCAGGTCCCGGGAGATCCCGCGGGAGGCCGCGAGCTGCAGACCGTCGAGGGACACGATCAACGCATGGGTGACGCCGGGCACCTCGTCGGCGAACTGGCTCACCAGCCACGCGAAGTCCTGATGGCCTGGAAGGCCGGCCTGCGGCCCGCCGCCGCTGTTCGGGTAGGTCATGGCAGATGTCCTCGGGGTTGCGTGCTCGTGGGTGCCTGCGCGTCGGCGATTCCGGCCGCGAAGGCCGCCGTCTCGTCCGGCCAGCTGTCGCGGTCCGACGGGGACGCCCGTCGCGGTGGCGCTTCGGGCCCCGGCGGCCGGCTTCCGCCGCCGAGCTGCCCGTCCGCGCGCACGCTCGCGCGTACGCGTCGGGGAAGGCCCCCGGCGGCCGGCTGCCGTGCGGCAGGGCCACGGCTGTCGCCGGTCGGCTGGCCGTGCACGAGCGTCAGGCGCGACGCGGGCGACTGCGCGCCGCGGTCGGCCGGCGCCTGCGCCGCTGTCGGACGGGTGCCGTCCTGCGCCGGCGGCCGATCGGTCGGCGACCCCGGCCGCTGCGCGTCGAAGGGTGGGGAGGCGGCCGGTCCCGGTCGGGTCGCGGGCGTCATTTCGCACAGCAGCGCCCCGGGAACCAGCACGGTCGCGGTGGTGCCGCCCGAGGGCCGGTTGGTGAGGCTGACCCGTAGCTGGTGGGCGCGGGCGAGATACGAGACGACGACGAGGCCCAGGTGCGCCGCGGGGTTGGCCGCGGCCGGCGCGGAGGCGTTGCCGGCGAGCATGGCGTTGAGCGCCCCGAGCTGGTCGGGCTTGACGCCGACGCCGGCGTCCTCGAGGCGGAGCAGCACGCCGCCGGCCTCGGTGACGTACGCGGAGACGATCACCGAGGAGGTGGGCGGTGAGAAGCGGGTCGCGTTGTCCAGCAGTTCGGTGAGCACCCGGATCACGTCGTCGGCGGCGAACTCCACGATCCCGAGGCTCACCACGTGCCCGACCCGGATCCGGGGGTAGTGCTCGACTGCCGAGCTCGCGGCCCGGATCACGTCCACCAGCGCGACCTTCTGCGGGTCGGCGTCCTCGACGCGTCGACCCAACAGGACCTGCAGGTTCTCCGCGTGGCGGCGGATACGGGTGTTCGCGTGGTCGATGCGGTAGAGCCTCTCGAGCCGCTCCGGATCCTGCTCGTCGGCCTCCACGGCCTCCAGGTGACTGCCCATCTGGTAAGCGGAGGCGAGGATGCGCAGCGCGAACTGCTCGCAGATCGCCGGCCACAGGTTCTCCACCTGATCCGGTGTGGACGACGGTCGCCGCGGTGGCGGCGCCTCCTCCCGGGCGAGCGCCCACTGCGCGACCGTCGGGTCCAGCCAGCGAGCCATCCGCTGCCGCCAGGTCACCCGGGCAGGGCTGCTGGGATGCGGCGTTGTCATTACGTCGTGCTTCACGAACTTCCCGACCTATCGGTTTTCACGCGTTCTGACACGATGCAGCAGTCAACCATCGTCTTCGACCGATCGCAACGTTTGCGAGGGAAGTTGGGTACGTTTTCACATTCGGCGAGACGGGGCCGCCCCGCCGGCCGACCGACCATCATCGACTCGCTGTCTAGAGCGGCGGCGCGGCCATCAACGTCACACCGGGTCCGCCCGGCGTACCGGCCCGCGGTGAGCCGGTGCCGGTTCTCGTACCAGAAGCCCCGGTTGACGCAGTACCGGTAGGCCACGTCGTCGGGCAGCTCGGCCAGGGGCTGCTGCGCGTCGAGGTCGAAGATGTTGTCCCAGTAGACCTCGCCAGGTGGCGCAGCGGCACCCCCGCCGGGCCCGTGCGGCGGGCGGTCTCCAGGAGGGTGGGATAGACCGACCGCATCGCCTCGTACGACCAGGAGGTGCGCTCGCCGCCCGTGCGGGCCGTGCAGCGGTGGCAGGCGCAGCTGCCGTAGCCCGGATGGGCGACGCCGTCCGCTGACGGTGCTCGCCATCAACATGGGCCTGGGCGACGTCACGCTCGGCGCGGTGTTCGCGTTCAGGCACCGTCGGCGCCGCCGGAGCGGTCGACGTCCGCCGGCTGGTCGGACAGCCGCTGGTAGCGCTGCACCGCGAGCAGGACCGCCAGCTGACCGAGCGCGCTGACGGCGGCGGCGAACTGGTCGAGGTAGAACACCAGCAGGTTCACCACGCTCAGCGAGGTGACCAGGCCGGCCCGGGCGATCTCCACGGCTCGGCGAGCCACCCCCCGCAGCAGCAGCCCGGCGGCCACGACGAGCGCGGTTCCCACGCAGGCGTCCAGCAGCGCCCGGACGAGCAGGAGCAGGACCCCGCGGCGGTCCTGGATGTCGACGCGGGCGAACTCGTTGGCGGTGGCGAGCACCCCTCCGGTGGTTCCGTCACGCAGGTCGACGGCGACCGCGACGATCGTGGTGAGGTCGCTGAGGGTGACGAAGCCCAGTAGCCCGAGTGCCACGACCAGCCCGACGCGCAGCCGAGGCCGGGTCAACGACCGAGCCACCCGCGCCCGCACGGCGACCGCGATCCGGGAGATCCGTCCGGACCGCTGCTCGTGCGGCGGCAGCACCCCGGGCCCGGTCAACTCCAGCAGCGCCGCAGCCAGCGGCCGCAGCCGGTCGCCGTCCGGGCTCTCGGCGGCGGTGCCGAGCCATCGCCGCAGCTGCGCCCGGTCCCGTTCGCCGAGTCTCCCGTCGACGGCCTCGCCGAGCAGCTCCAGCGCGGCGTGCAGTTGCGCGCGGGTGCCCTCGACCCGCGTGCTCCGGGCGCGCACGTACAGCCACACGGCGATGAGGAAGGCCGCGTAGGCGATGGGCGCGGCGGCCGGGAAGAAGTAGTCGTTGTCGGCGGTGATGAACTTGCCGACCTCGTCGATGAAGAGCCCTGTGCCGATCCCGGCCAGCAGCGCCGCCCAGAACAGCGCGGCCCGGTTGACGACGAGCAGCGGGACGAGCGAGGCGACGAACAACGACAGGCCACCCCACAGGGCGTGCGAGATGTGCAACGTACCGCCGCCGACCTGCGGATAACCGGTCAGCGCCAGGAACGCGCGGGTACCGAGCACCGCGCCGCCGAACCCGATCAGCATCGCCAGCATGTAGCGCTCCGCGTCCAGTCGCGCCACCAGGCGCCGAGACGACCGACGGTGACGCCGCCGGTGGGACGGGATGCTCATGTGGACAGCAAACACCCGACCGCCGGGTGCCGGTGGCACCTCCGCCAAACGCGGGCGTCAGCCGCCGTGCCGTGTTGCGCGCCGCGGCGTTGGGCGCGGGCGCCCATGACCGTGGGCGGGGTGCTGATTCCCGCAACCGCGCGCCGCACCGACGATCCACAACCCGTCGCATACCCGGTCACCGACACCTGGGAGGGCCACCTCCGTCGCGGTTCGCTCGGCGGCATCGACTACGGCATGGCCGTGGACACGGCACTGCCCGCCTGCGGCGCCGGCACCATCCAGAAGCT
This sequence comes from Micromonospora sp. URMC 107, assembly GCF_051386315.1. Lineage (NCBI taxonomy): Bacteria > Bacillati > Actinomycetota > Actinomycetes > Micromonosporales > Micromonosporaceae > Micromonospora > Micromonospora sp. URMC 107. The sequence continues at coordinate 48,324 of NZ_JBPQTK010000010.1, read as the reverse complement.
GGCGGGGACCTCCCGCGCGGGAGGTCCCGCGGCGACCGCGGTGATCCAGGTGGCGTCCACGGTTCGACAGCGGTCCTTGCCGCCCTTCGCCCGATCGGATGACGGCGGCTCCGCCGGCCTCAGCGGCGGGCGCCGCCGGGCCGACCTCGGCCGGTTCCGGTGGCCCGGTGGCCGACGCGCGGAGCCCGTACCACCGCGGCGTTGCCCGCCCCGGGGCGGAAGTCCCGCGCCGCGCCGGCGACCAGCTCGTCGGGATCGCTGCCGAGCGCCTGCCGAATGTGCGGCGGAACCAGCTCCGACGTCGCCACCGCCATCCGCACCTGCACCGAGCGGTCGTCGACCAGGCGTCGCAGGTCCGCGTCGTCGAGCTCGACCGCGAGCACGAGCGCGGCGCGGACGTCCGCCACGGGATCCTGGGCGAGTGCGCTGCGCTGGGCGGCGGTGGTCCGCGGGTTGCGAGCGAGTCCCTTGCGTACGCGCGCCGTGCGATCGGCCATCAGGGCGGTGATCACGTCGGGGTCGTGGGTGTGGGTGGCGAGTCGTTCCCGTACCTCGGGTGAGACGTCGTCGACCAGCCGCGCGGCCAGCTCGGGCTCCAGTTCGCGCGTCTCGGCGAGGAGACCGCGAAGCTCCTTGTCGGGAGCCTGCGCCATGACCCGGCGAACCGACTCGTCGCAGGCCGGATTGCCGGCGACCGCCCAGCGGACCCACCGGTCGGCGTCCTTGACGAGCAGCAGGAGATTGCCGACCGAGGTCGAGGGGTTTCTCGCCACGGCCTCCCGGACGTGACGATCATGATCCCGGGCCAACGGCCGCAGCGCCTGCGCGGGCGCGTCGGTACGGGTCGCGACCGCCTTGCGGACCTCGGCCGACGGATCGGACGCCAGGTCGATGAGGGTCATCTGTGGCGTGGTGGGGTCCTGCGCGACGGCGAGCCGCGCGTCGACGCTGCCACCCGTCGCATCGTCCGCGGCGGCACCTGACGCACTGTGACGGTCGGGTCCGCCGACGTCCTGCTGTTTCCCCATGGGCGCCATCATGTCACGGGCCACGCCGTGGACCGGCCGGGCCGGGTCGGCCGCCCAGGGGTGATCGACACCACCACCTGGGCGGCCGAGGAACTCGACGGCGGTGCCGTGGCAGCCGGTACGACGGCCAGACGCCTCAGCTCCCGGTGCGGCTGGCCCGGCCCACGCCGATCCGCCGTTCGGCGCCGGTCAGTTCTTGGCCTTCGCGTAGTCGAAGAGGTCGGCGACGTCCTCGTCGAAGTACGGGCCGTACATGTTGCCGGAGAACTTGTACGAGGCCACCGAGTTCACGTACCCGAAGCCCTGGGAGTTGTTCCAGGCCCGCAGGAACGGCCCGCCGCTGGTGCCCTCGTTCAGCGGGCAGTCCACGAGCTTGACGCGCTGCGTTCCGGCGGCCTGCGTCGTGCTCTGGCAGTAGTGCTGCCACCTGCCGTCGAACGGCGCGGCGCCGGGATAGCCGAGCAGGGTGACGGCGACGCTGCGGGGGTAGTTGAAGCTGATGCCCTCCCCGCCGGTGACGTCCACCAGTCGTTTGCCGTTGCGCGGCCACACGGTGACGAAACCGTAGTCCCACCACAGGATGTCGTGGTTGACCCAGCCCTTGGTGGAGGTCATGCTCCGGGCGCTCCACAGCCCCCAACTCGACGGGCCGTCGGCGTAGTTCGGGGCGAAGACCCAGTTGGTGTACCAGTTGTCGGAGCCGTCGCCGGGGTGCAGGCAGTGCCCGGCGGTGGAGACCAGGTTCGCCTTGGCCGTGTTGACCGCGCTGGCGGAGCAGAAGTGGTCCCCTCCGTCGACGTCGGTGAAGAAGACCCGCCCGACTCCGGGCGAGGGATTGACGGACTGGATCCCCGCCCCGGCGGAGGCGTTCCGGGCCGAGACCGATGCACCGGGGGTCGCCGTGCCCGTGCCGCGCGGACCGATCGGCTCCGCGCCCGAGCGCGGTTCGCCGACCCGGCCCGGCCGGTCCTCGGCCTCCCCGGCCAACTCCTCCCCGCCCACCGGCGGATCCAGCGGCGTCGCGGATCGCATCCGCTCCGGCGTCCAGTACGCGTCGGCCAGGGCCTGCGCGGCCGCCGCGTCCCGGATCGGCCGGCCGTGGAACGTCGCCTCCGCCTCAGAAGGGATCCCGTTCGGCGTGGTCGTGCTCGCCTGTGCCGGCGTGCCGACCAGAGCGAGCCCGCAGAGCATGGCGGTGGCCGCCGAGATGATGCCGTAACGCCTTCGCACCCGATCCTCCTTAGGAGCCGGCCCGGGTGGCCATCCGCCACGGGGGCCCGGCACAGGTGACGCTAGGGCGCTGACCCGCCGCCGGGCAGTTGTCTGTCGGCATTGATCCACAGACATGTATCTGCTTGCGGCCGGACGTGCCCCTTCGGCAGGACCGGTCACCGCGTCACGGGCAGGGCGTCCGCGCGCAGACGTCGATGACCTTGCCGGTGAGCAGGAACACCGCCTTCTGTTTCTGGGCTCCGGCCTGGGCGCGCGGGAACTCGTGCGAGTCGTCGCCGTACTCCGGCCCGGCCGGGGCGAGGTTGGTCGGCGGTGGCGCGTACGCCGCGCCGCTGTTCCAGACCACGATCGCCGAGCCGGCGTACGGGTAGCTGCGGATCGGCGCGATGCCCCAGTACGGCCGCACGTCCGGTGACCAGCCGTCGGCGAGCGCGGGGGTGTGCAGGCGGGCGCCGATCGTGCGCGCCTGCACCTCCGCCGCGGCGGGGGAAACCTGCTGGTCGCCGAAGGCCACGTGCATCAGCACCCGGTGCGCCGGGGTCCCCGGCAACGGCCGGTCGGTCATGTGCTGGGCGTACCCGTTGGCCTCGGACCGGTCCCACAGCATCTGCAGCAGCGCGAGAATCAATTGCTGGTCGGCCTTGTCCGGGTAGTGGCCGTCCATGATCGTCTGGAACGGGGTGAAGGCCACGCTGCGTTGCAGCAGCGTGGAGTAGTTCATCCCCGGCACGCCGAGCACCGACCGGGTCCAGTCCTGTGCGATGGCGGTGAGCGCGCCGCCGTTGATGCCGCCCTGGCTGTTGCCGTCGTAGTGCAGCCCGCCGGCCACGTCGATCAGCGGCCGTGCGGCGGCGTCCCGGAACGCCGGGTGGGCGGCGAACCCGCCCGGGTGGATCATCGCCCGGCCCAGGAAGAGGAAGTTCAGGAAGCTCTGCTGCAACCGGTCCACCACCGAGGGAAAGGCACTGAGGCCGGTGAAGGCGCCGGCCACGTAGGGCACGTCGGCGGCGGCCATGCCGATCCAGCTGGTCGCGCAGAAGGTGAAGTCGTACGTGTGCGACATCGTCCTGACGTTGCCGGCGTTGATCTCGGTCGGCCTGCCGAGCAGGCCGTGGCCGTAGAGCGAGAGGTGCGCCGGCTTCGCGGCGGAGGCACTGCGCGGGATGTTGCAGACGAAGTCCGCCGCCACCGTCGCGCCGGACGGCGTGGGCAGCGCGTCCGGCGTCGGTGGCGTCCTGCCGCCGCCGGCCGGCCCGTAGTGCAGCCGGGAGCCGGGCCCGCCGTCGCCGGTCAGGTAGGACGGCACGTCGACGGTGCCCGTCACCTGCCGGGCGATCAGCGGCTCCTGCTCCGGCGGGTAGTCGGTCACCTTGTTGACGGTGAACGACGGTGCGGCGCGGCCGAGGGCGGCGAACGCGCCGTCCCGGACGGCCAGCATCCGCCCGGTCAGACCGTGCCGGCTGGCCACGGTGAAGTCCCAGGCGAGGTAGAGGCTGTGCCGCTGGACGCCGGCCCTGGTCAGGTCGGCGAGGATCCGCTTCATCTGCGGGACACGGCGGTCCCGATGGTCGAGGCCGGCACCGGTCACGTACGCCGTGAAGCCCTTCGGCGCCGGGATGAGCGCTCCGGTGCCGTCGCGCAGGCCGCGCAGGCCGACGACGTACCGGGTGCCCTCGGTCAGCGCCACCGCCGGCCGGATGATCAGCAGTTGCCGGTCCGGCTGGCCGGCCGCGTGCGCGTCCGGCTCGGCCCAGTACGGCGTGCGCCTGCCGGTCCGGGCGTCGAGCAGCACGATCGGCGCGTCCGGCGCCAGCGAGCGGCCGATGTCGGTGACCGGCGCGATCCCGGTCGCCGCGGCGTCGAGGCCGGGCACGCGGACCAGGATCGGCGAGCCGGGACTGAACCCGTCCTGCCGGTTCCATTCCGTCGGGTCGATCGGGTTCCCCCGCGCGTTGGCGGGCATCGCGGAGGCCGCGAGCCGCACCCGCTTGCCGGTCGGGCTGCTCCGATCCGGCACGGTGAAGTAGTCGTTCGGAAACGGCAGCAGGCACGCCGTCGGGTCGATCGGGTCGCAGGCCCGGTGCCCGGCCGGTGCGGGAGCCGCCGGCGGCGCCGCGGCTGCGGCCGCACCCAGGAGGACGGCGCCTGCGGTCACCAGCACGGACACGGCGAGACGGAGCCGTCGGGGTGTGGACACGCGCATCTCCTCCGGCACTGGACGGTCGTCCGGCGCAGGGGCCGACGACGGTGGTGGAGCGTGGCCTTCTTCCTACGCCCGTCGATGGATCCCGGCAAGGGGGCGGCCCGTCCTGATCCCGCGTCGGCAACGAGGTGCGGGAGCGCGCCGCCCCCACACCTGCGAGGTGACGCCTACAGCGCGAGCATCGCCGCGGCGACCTCGTCGGCGGCCGCCTCGGGGATCGCGGTCGCGGCCCGTTCGAGCACGAGCAGCCGCGCGCCAGGGATCTCGCGCGCGAGCGCCTCGCCGTTGCCGACCGGGAAGAACGGGTCGCGACGACCGTGCACCACGAGCGTCGGTGTCGCGAGTTCGGGCAGGCGCTCGCGCCAGCGCGGCTCACAGTCGAGCCTGGAGAACACCATGCCCAACTGGTTGGCCAGATGGACCGCGGGCTCCGTGCCCGGCGTACGGTCGAAGATGCGCTCGGCGGTCGCGCGCGCCGCGGCGGGGTCGTTGCCGAGGATCTCTGCGCCGGCGGTGGCGAACTCGGCCACGGCGGCGCGGTCCGACCAGTCGGGCGTCGGGAGCGCGAACCGCCGGGCCAGCGTCGCCGCGTCGTGGTCGGGCAGGTCGTCGTCGACCGGGCCCGGCGCGACGGGCCGCGTCCCGACGAGGGTGAGTGCCGAGAACGCCTCCGGGTGGTCGAGCGCGGCGACCTGGGCGACCATCCCGCCGACGCCGATGCCCGCCAGGTGCGCCGGCCGGTGGTCGAGGCCGCGGGCGAGCGCGGCGGCGTCGGCGGCGAGGTCGCGCAGCGTGTACGCCGGCGCCTCGGGGTCGACGGTCGTCGACGCGCCGGAGTCGCGCAGGTCGTAGCGCACGACGTGACGCCCGCCGCGCGCGAGCGCCGCGCAGAGCGCGTCGGGCCAGGAGAGCATGGTCGTGCCTCCCGCCAGCAGTACGAGGGGTGCCGCCGGATCGCCGAAGTGCTCGACCCCGAGCGTCACGCCGTCGGGCGTACGGAACGAGTGGGCCGTCGAGTGCATCGTCAACCTCCAGGACACTGCGTCGCTGCGGCACACGCTACGCGCGCAACGTCGTCCGCCGCCTCGACACCAGCGCCGACTCAGGGATCCAACAAAGATCAGGACCGCTGTCGGTCGAAGTCGGTGATCGTACTGCTGCTCGACACGAGCCTGCCGTACGTCGTCAGCCCGCAGGACCCTTCATGCATGCGCGCCCCGGACACCGAACTTACTGTGGGGTGGCGGTGAAGAGCCGCAGCCGGTCGGCCCGGGCCTGCGGCGGCGTCGAGGTGTCGTGTCCGCAGGGGTATTCGCGCCACTCCTTGGGTTCGGCGGCCGCGTGGAACAATCGCAGCCCTTCCGACACGTAGACGACCTCGTCGCCGCTGCCGTGCTGGAACAGCAGCCGCCGGGCGCCCGGTACCGCGACGTAGGATACTGGCTCGTAGCGGTGCATGAACTCCACGTAGGCGTCGGCTACCGGATCGTTCTGCGGCAGGCTGGCGGCGGCGACGCGCTGGAGGGTGCCCGAGCCGTAGGACGCGAGGGCCAGCGCGAAGAGGCGCGGCTCCACCGCACTGAGGATGGCACCCAGATGCGCGCCGCCGCTGTGCCCGAAGTAGCAGAGCCGGTCGGCCCGCTCGGTCAGCAGGTCGAGGCCGCGGAGCTGGGTCAGCACCGCGGTCCGCATGGCGTCGGCCGAGGCCCGCTGGTCGCCGTGCGGCGGCAGTCGGTAGGCCGTCAGCAGCGCGGTCATGCCACGCTCGGCCATGCTGGTGGCCTCGTCGACGAAGAAGTGCCGACCGTCGTCGGTACCGCCGTGGGCGAGGATCACTCCGGTGCCGTTCGGCCTGGCCGGGACGATGAGGGTGGCGCGGGCGCGGCCACCGGCGCCGTGGTCGTAGGTGAGTTCGCTGATGGTGAGGTCCCCGGTCACCACGTGGCGGTGGCGTTCGACCTCGAGTGGGGCGTCGCGGTCATAGTCGAACGCAGCCGTCTCCATGCACCCTCCTCGACCGGCGCGGCCTCCGTGGAGCCGTACGTTCGCACGGCAGCCGGGATCGGCCAATCGAAATTCGGGCGGCTGACCGTGCCGCGACGAAGAGGGCCGGTTCAACCCACCGCTCGCCATGAACCGCTCGAACGCTGCCGGCAGAGCAAGGCCGTGCCGCGCGAGACGTCGGTTGAGCGCGTCGAGACCACCGATGGACACCGGATCTGGTGGCATGTAGAACGACCCGGGCCCCGCCGCCTCGGGAGTCAGCCAGTCGAAAGTCCCGTTGAGCAGCCGTTCGGGCAGCGGCGGTAGCTTGCCGTACGTCTCGTCGTTGTAGACCTCACCCAGCCCATACGGCCCCCGCCCGGTCGCTGCCCATGCGCGCGAGAACCTCACCGCTCACCTCCATCGCGCGCTGCCAGGTCGTGAGCCATTCTGGGCAGTGTGCCAGTAGCGGCGGATCTCTGAGGAGGGCCGGGGTCCAAGGCGAAGCCCGACGTCTTCGAGGCAGCCTCGCAAAGAACCACGTCGGGCTGCCGACGACCTGAGCGGGCACTCGACGGGTCCGACCAGTCAGAACGGGGCGTCCACCGGGAGTCGACGCACCTGTGTCAGGTAGGGGTCCAGCTCTCCCACCTCGAACCGGCAGGTGCCGATGACGTGCCAGAACTGACCGCCCGGATCACCATCCAGCTTGTACCGCCCGTCCGGGCTGACCGCAGCCCAGCCGTCCGGCAGGCCGATCAGGGTGGCGCGCAGCTGAGCGTGCTCCGGGTCCACGACATCCCAGAGCCGGATGGTGCCGTCATCACCGGCGCTGGCGAGCATGCTGCTGTCCGGGCTGAACGCCACCGACCAGACCCGTCGGGTGTGCGCGGCCAGGGTGCCGTGCAGCCGACCGGTGCCCGGATCCCACAGCCGGATGATCAGGTCGTCCCCGGCAGTGGCGAGCAGCGCGCCGTTCGGGCTGAACGCGCAGGACCAGAGCCGGCCGGTGTGCTCGGTGAGCACCGCGCGCCGTTCGCCGGTGAGGACGTCCCACACCACGGCGGTGCCGTCGTTGCTCGCGCTGGCGAGCAGCGTCCCCTCGCTGTTGAAGCTCACCGCGTACACCCGGTCGGTGTGCTGCTCCAATGTGCGGCGACAGGTCGCGGTGGCCGCGTCCCAGAGCCGGACGAGGTGGTCGTCGCAGCCGGTGGCGATGACCTCGCCGTCCGGGCTGAACGCCACCGCCCGGACCCGGCCCCGGTGCGGGGTGAGGGTGGCGAAGTGCCGGCCGGTACGCCGGTACCACAGTCGGACCGTGTCATCGTCGTTGGCGGTGGCCAGCGCATCGCCATCCGGGCTGAACGCGGCCGCCCAGACATGGTCGGTGTCCACGTTCAGCTCGCGTTCGTCGACCCCGGTGTCGGTGTTCCACAGGTGCACGCCGCCGTCCCCGCTCGGTGCGGCGACCAGCGGCTCACCCGGACAGAACACGGCGGAGAGCAGCCGGTCGGCCGGGCTGGTGAACTGCCGGACCAGCCGCCCGGTGCGCGGCTCCCACAGCCGCACCACACCGTCGTTGCCGCAGGCGGCCAGCACCTCGCCGTCGTCGCGGAAGGACAGCGAGGTGACCCGCCGCCCGTGCCCACGCAGGGTGTGCTGAAGCTGCCCGGTCCGCGCGTCCCAGAGCCGGGTGGTGCCGTCGTTGCTGCTGGTCGCCACCTGGGCCTGGTCCGGCCGCCACACCACCGGCCAGACCGAGCCGCGGTGCCGGCTCAGCTCGTGCCGGAGCTGGCCGTCGGCGGTGGTCCAGAGCTGGATCGCGCCGTCGCTGGCGGCCGTGGCGAGCATGGTGCCGTCGGCGTTGAACCGGACGCTGTAGATCGCGCCACGTTGCCGGTCCAGCACCCGGACCGCGCGGCCGGTCTCCACCTCCCACAGCCGCAGCGCGCCATGCGTGTCGCCGGTTGCCATCAGCCCGCCGTCGGGGTGCACGTCGAGGGCGTAGACGTCGGCCTCGTGGCCGCGCGGCTGGCGCAGCAGCTCCCCGTCGGCGGCCCGGCGGATCCACACCCGGCCGTGCTGTCCGACGGCGACCAGCGACCGGCCGTCCGGGGTGTGCACCACCCGGTAGACCACCTCCGGCTCCCGCACCTCGAAGGCGAGGTCGCCCGAGGCGATGTCCCAGCCACGGACCGCGCCGGCGCCCGCCCGCAAGGACCGCACTGCCCGGGTCCTGCAGCTCCTGAACGTGATCGGTCAGAGGCTCAACGCGTGTCCACCGCGGACGGTCCGCGCTCCGGTGGGTCGGGTACCGGTGCGGCTGTCAGGGCTCAGACGACGTCGAAAATGTCGAGGACCGTCCGGCGCGGGCTGTGCGGTGGGATGAGCAACGACGACAGTGGGCCGAGGACGAGACCGACGACTCCCGCCACAGCCCCGATCACGAAAGGTGCGCTCTCGTTCCGGTCCACGGCGGCGACCGCCGTGGCTACGCCCCAGGCGGCGAGGTATCCGCATGGCGTGGTCAACAACGCCGGCCAGAGACGACCGCTGCCCGCGACCACCGTCATGATGAACACCACGCCGATGGCGCCGATGCCGGCGGTGACCGGATACAGGTCGTGCTGGACACCGCCGACGATCGCGGCACAGATCGCCGAAGCGGCCGGCACGGTGAGCACGAAGGTCACCAGGACGACCAGGAAGTTCCCGAGGCGGGTCCGCATGGTTCCAGGAGACTAGTGCCAGGGCGCACGGGTGCCGCCGCAGGGGCGGTCACGGTCTCAGGGGCGGAATCGCCTCGTTGGCTCTGGCCCACGAGTGGCTGTGACGGACCTCGACACACGCCCTGGTCGCGCTCCATCAGCTTTCGTGGTCCCCAGAATGGCAAAGGGCCGACCCGATTTCGGATCAGCCCTCACATCCGCATACCCGGGCAGAACGACATCACGCACCACGTCCGAATGCCCTCTCATGTCGGCCACTCCTCCCCCGGCGGGCCGTCGCCGTTACCGGGTCCGTGACGGCGAACGGTCAAGGACCCGCCCTGGCACCATGAAGGTCCGGGCGTCGTGCGCCGGATGACACGTCACCCACCGAGGGGTCACCCAGGGGCGGAACCCCGGCCGGGCAGGCAGCGGTGGCCCCCGAGCGTGGGTAAGTAGTGATGTCGGCAAAACTACTGACGACGCTCCGCACCGGCCGCCGGAAGAATCTCTGCCATCCCGGCCTGGCCCGGGCCTCATCCCACCTCGAAGGGAGGTGACCACATGCCGATTGAACGAGAAGACGACGAGTTCGAGCTCGACGATCTCGACCTCAGCGGCCTGACCGTGACGGTCATGCGCGACACCGTCGCGATCCCCGAGTCCGGGGCGTCCCGGATCAGCGCGTGCGCGGCGTCCTGCTCCTGCTCCTACGTACCAGAAGACCCGATATGGGGCACGAACAGTGCTGTCTGAGTGACGAGGCGACTGTCGCCGGGCCCGGCGACAGTCCCCCTTCCAACCCGGACTCCTTCCGACGACCCCAGCCGTTCCCCGACCGGTGAGGCGAGCAGATGTCGACCAGTTCCTGGCAACTCCGCCCCACGGTGCAGGCGACCCGGATCGACGGCGGGCTGCACCTACGGTCCTGGGACACCAGCCTCACCCTGGACGACGCGCCACAGCTGTGGCGGCTCTGGCAACTGCTCACCCGGCGCCTCGCGTCCGGCCGGGCCACAGACGACCTGCACGACCTGTCGCCACGCCCGCCCGTCGCCCTCGCCCTGCACCGGCTGGCCGACCTGCTCCGGGAACACGATCTGCTGGTCCGGGTGCCGGAGCACTGGGCCACCGCCGGGCGTGCCCATGCCCCCACCGACGCCTGCGGGCCGGATCCGGGGCCTCCCCCCGCCGCCGCCACCTGGCTGGCCTCGGTCGCCACCGACCCCGCCGCGTCCTGGACCGGCATCGGCCGGGAATCGGTGACCGTCACGGGAGCGGGGCCCGCTGCCACCGCCGCGATCGAGGCGTTGACCGCCGCCGGAGCCCGGGTCCGGCGGGCCGCGACCCGCACCGACCCACCGCGCGACGCGGGACGCGTCATCCTCGCCGCCGGCGACGGGCGTGCCGTGGTGACCGGGGCCAGCGCCACGGTCGGCTACGTCACCCCCGTCGGCCCGGGCACGCATCTGCGGGCCCAGGCCGGCCTGATCGCCGAGCGGCTCGGACTCGGCAGCGCGGCGACGGCCCCTGGCGACCCGGTTGCCGTGGTGGCCGGCGCCTGCGCCGCGCACCGGCTCCTCGGCGCGCTGGCCGAGCTGACCGACCCGGCCGCGCCGACGGCGCTCGTCGTGCGGAGCGACCCGCTGCGCGCCACCGCCCACCCGTGGCCGCCCGGCGTACGGTCACCGGCGGCCGACGCCCCCGACCGGCGGGACGACACCGTCCACGCGGGCCTACCCACCTCCCTCACGGACCCGGAACTCGGTGTGTTGCCGCCGGTGGAGCTCGACGACCTGCCACAACTGCCGGTGGGACTGGCCCGGTGCCGGGTCGGCGGTGTTCCCGGCCCGGCCGGTGGGACGCTCGTCACCGGGCACGGTCCGGACACCTCCACGGCGAGGTTGCACGCCACGCTGGCAGCGGTGGAGCTGATCAGCGTGTCCGCCGAAGGGGCCGCCGTGCTGGCCTGCGGGGTGGACCGCAGCCATGCCGAGGGAGTGCTGCTGCGCCGCCTCGCCCGCCGGTCGATGGCCTCGGCCGGCGACACGTCAGGCGGGGCTGCCCCCCCGTCGGCGTTCGACGCGCCGGCGGCCCGCCGCTGGTGGCGTACGCTGACCCGCCGCCTCGGCGTCCCGGCGACCGTTCACGTCCGCCGGCTCGCCCCCGGGGCGCAGCTGGCCGTCGTGCGCGGCCCGGGCACGACGGACCCCGACGGGTGGATGGAACTCGGCTGGGCGATCGAGGCCACGGCCCACGACGCGGTCGCCTTCGCCGCCCTCGCCGCGGTCGCCACGGTCCGCTGGCGTGCCCACCAGCCCGGTCCGCCGTACTCGCACGGCCCCTGCGGAGCGTCGCCACGGGTGAGCCGCTCGGCCGCGCCCGTGCCCGACGGGTCCGAACGGGAGGCCACCCTCCGGCGGTCACTGCGGACCCTCGTCGGCGCCCCTGCGGAGCCGATCGTGGTGGCGCCGCCGGCTCCGCTGGCCGCCGCCCTGCGTACGGTCGGGCTCGTCGTCCTGCGGGCCGGCGATGACCGGTGACCCGTGGTTGCCCGGGGACGATCGGGACCGTCCCCGGCAGCCGGATCCTGACCTGGCCGGCCAGCTCGCCGAGGCGCTGAGGGGGGCGGGGTCGCCGTACCCGGTGCTGGCCGAGGACGACGGGTGGGCCGGCTCCGGCCCGGCGGTGGTGGTGTCGACCCGGTGGAGTCCGGCGCTGCTGAGCCGGCTGGTCGACCGGGGCACCGGGGCGGGCGGCACCGTCCTGCCCGTCCGGTTCGACGGCGGTACGGCGCTGGTGGGTCCGCTGGTCGGCCCCGACAGTGCCACCTGCCTGCGCTGCCTGGAGGCCGCCAGGCTGGCGGCGCCGGGCGGCCGGACACCGCACGGCGATTCCGAGCTGCGGCTCGGCGGTCTGCCGGCGCCGGCCCTGCTGCCCGTGCTCGCCGCGGTGGTCCGGTCGGCGTTGGCCGAGCCGCAGTCCGCCGCCACGCGGCTCTGGGTCGTCCGGCCCGACGGGAGCGTGTCCGCCCATCCGGTGGCGCCGGTGGGGGTTCGCTGCGAAGGATGCCTCAGCCGGCAGCCGCCTGCTCCACCTGGGACGCCGCTCACCGGCAGCGGTCAGCCGCCGGCCGACCCGGTGCGGTTGCGCCGGCCGAATCCGGCGACCGACCTGGCGGGACTTCGCCGGGCGCTGCTGGAGCCACGGCTGGGCCACGTCGTTCAGCTGCACCGGCATGAGGGGTACGGGCTACCGGTCACCACGGCGGTGGTCGCCGGTCCGGCGGTCACCGTGGCGGGCTTCGGCCGGGCGGCGACCGCCGCCGAGGCTGACCGGTTGGCGCTCTTCGAAGCGGTGGAACGGCTGGCCGGGTACGCCCCCCACGGGCCCGCCGCCCGACACCGGGCGTCCTTCGCGGAGCTGGGGGCGGAGCGCGCCGTCGACCCCGCGGCCCTCGGTCTGCCCGACCTGCCCAGCGCTCACCACACCCCGTACGCCCCCGACGTGCCGACGTGGTGGGTGCCGGGGTGGTCACCCAGTCGGGCGACGTCCGTGGCGGTGCCGGAGCACGCGGCGTACTGGGGTGACCTCGGGCAGCGTCCGTCGGTGACCTTCCTGTCGGAGTCCTCCAACGGCTGCGGTCTCGGCAACAGTCTGGAGGAGGCGGCCCTGCACGGCCTGTTCGAGGTCATCGAACGGGACGCCTTCCTGATGGCCTGGTACGCCCGTACGCCGTTGGTGGAGGTCGCGCTCCCCGACGAACTCGACCTGGTCGGGCACCTCGCCGACGATCTGGACCTGCTCGACTACGACCTACGGTTGTTCGACGCGACCACCGACCTGGCCGTGCCGGCGGTCGTCGCGCTGGCGCAGCACCGGGTGCCCGGCGCGGCGGCGCCGACGGCGTTCTTCGCGGCCGGCGCCCACCTGGATCCCCTCTCGGCGATCCACTCCGCCGTGGTGGAGCTGGTCGTCAACCTCCACCAGGTGCGCGACGCGTGGCAGGGGGATGCGGCGCGGGCGGACCGCGACCGGCTGCTGCCGATGCTCGACGACGCCGCCTTGGTCCGCCAGATGGACGACCACATGATGCTGCACTGTCTGCCCGAGGCACGGCCGCGCTACGAGTTCCTGCTCGGGGCCGGGCGGACCCGGCCCTGGCGGGAGGTGTGGCCGGGACTGCCCCGTCCCGTCGAGGACCTCGCGGCCCTGTTCGGCGCGCTCTGCGCGGACCTGCACCACCGGGCCAACGTGGAACCGGTCGTCGTCGACCAGAGCATCCCCGAGCTGCGGCAGGCCCTCGGGTTGCACGCCGCCAAGGTCGTCGTTCCCGGCACCCTGCCGATGACGTTCGGTCACCTGAACCGGCGGACGCGGGGGCTGCCCCGGCTGCTGACTGTGCCGGCGGCGCTGGGCCGCCTGCCCGGGCGGCCCCGCTACGAGGACCTGGCGCTGCACCCGCACCCCTTCCCGTGACCGTCCCGTCCCGGGCCCGGCCGGGGGGTCGGGCCCGACGTGCGGGCCCGACCGCCAGGGGTCACCCGACGGGCCGGCCGACCGGGAGCAGGTAGGCGAGAACCTCGTCGACCCCGTCGAGGAGGAGCAGTTCGTGGGCGATGTCGTCGTAGAACCCACCGACCATGCCCAGCCCGAGTCCTGTCGCCGCCGCCGTGAGGGCCAGGTTCTGGGCCAGGTGACCGGCTTCGAGCAGGCCGAAGCGCAGCGCCCGGAGGCCGTAGGCGGCCCGCAGCACGGGCAGGTCGACGTAGACCCCGAGCAGCGCCGGCAGTGCCGACAGATCGATCCGTTCCTGGCTGGCCGGGGTGTCCGCCGACTGCGTCGCCGGTCCGGCCCTGAACCACATCGAGGCGGTGGCCAGCTCGGCGTCGGTGGGCACCGGGCCGATGGGCAGCAGGAGCCGGGACTCGGCGTCCACGTCGTACTGGTGGGCCGGGACGCCGGCCACGTCCCGGGCCAGCACGCGTAGCCGGACCGCGTACTTGGCGCCGGCGCTCGGGTAGGGCCGGCGGACGCCGGGCCTGCCGGCCCGATCACTCGCCCCGCTGGCGGTCCACAGCAGAGTGGCCAGCTGCGCGGCGTCCATCGGGCCGCAGAGCGCACCGCGTCCGCTGGCCCGCGCGGTGAGCGCGTCGCCGAGCGCGGCCGTCACGGGCGCGGCCGGGGGAAGAGCCAGGGGCGGGCCGGACCGTCGCCGGTCGCCGTGCCGCGTCCGGTCCGACGTCCGCGGCCGCTGCCACTCGATCCGGCCCGGGGCGTAACCGCTGGCCGCCAGGTAACGCCGGTCGGGGCTGGCGGTGCCGTCGGCGAAGAAGTCGGTGGGGCCGTCCGGCGCCAGCAGGGCGGCGGCGAGGAAGTGGTAGAGGGAGCGCTCCTCGTCGGGCAGGATGCCCAACCGGTTGAGCAGCATGTGCAGTTGGGACGCCCACACCCCGGCCCACTGGTCGCCGCCGCCGGCAGAGCTCTCCAGCTGGGCGCGGGCGGCGCGCACCTGGGCGGCCCACCGGTCCCGGATCCGTGAGCCGTCCGCTGCGGAGGCGGTGATCTCGTGCCAGCGCCGTACCACCGAGCGGGCCTGCGTGGTGGCTGCGGCGAGCGCCGGCCCCTGTACGTTGCCCGGGGTCAGCGTCGTGCTCTCCGGGTGCCACCGCCAGGCGGTCGCGCTGCGGCGCAGCCATCGGGCCGCGGCGAGCATGTCCAGGTCGAGGGCGATCAGGGTGGCGAGGACCAGGTCGGTGGCGGCCACCATCCGCTGGCCGGGTCCCGGGGTACGCGCGATCACCTCGGCGGCGATCAGGCTGGAGGTGCCGAACAGCGTCTCCGCCACCGGCAGCGCGGCCGGGCCGCCATACCGCTCGGTCTCCGGCTCGTAGTCGACCTGCCGGGCCTGTGCGTGCCCCGGCCAGCCCGGACGGCTGGCGGTGCTGAGGTCGAGCAGCGGATGGTCGGCGGCCCGGGCCGCCGCCACCAACTGCTCCTGCCACCGGCGGTGCTCGTGCGCCTCGGCGCCCCGGGCCCGCACCCTCAGGTGTGGACCGTCGTCGAAGTAGCGGATGAAGAACCAGTCGGTGATCGTCCCGTCCCGACGCAGCCCCTCCATGAGCGGTGTGAGTGTGCCGGTGATGAAGTCGTCGACGTGTTCCGCACCCCAGTGCAAATAGCAGTGCAGGCTGTGGAAGGAGTCCCGCCCGGGGTGGACGGAGGCGGCGGTCACGGGCATGGGAACTCCTCCGGACAGGTCAGGTCTTGACGATCTCTGCGCCCTGAGGGACGGAGATTCCCTCCACGCCGCGCGGCCGCTTGGTTGTCGCGGATCATCCGTGTCGAGAGTTTGCGCTGCCGGTCTCTCCGGGTGACGGGGCTGGCGGGCACGACCGGCCGGCCGCAGCCGCAGGGCGGGCGCGGTGGCGCCGGCGGCGGGCACGGACGCCACCACCCTCACCGGGTCACCTCCGACGCGCGCAGGTGCCCGCGCATCGCGTCCTGCCAGGTCACTCCGGTGAGCTGCTGAACGGCCTCGCTGAGCAGGTAGGCGGCGAGGTAGCGCTCGGAGGGGGTGATGTCGCAGATCGCCAGGAGCAGGTACAGCACGTTGGTGCCGAACCGGTACGGGCCGAAGTCGTTGCCGACCGCCGCCATGGACAGGAAGTCCATCCGGTTGAGCCCGCGGTGGTAGGGGCTGAACTCGGTCCGCTGGGTGACATCCCACTGCCGCTCGGTGGCGGGGTCGCCCAGGGCGCGGGCCCGGCGGGCGTACTGATCGCCGGGCACCACGGGTATGTCACCTCGGTCATGGGCCGCCCGGGTGATCCGCCACGCGACCTCCTCCCAGCTTCGCCAGGCTTCGGCGACCGGGGTGTGGCTGGTCCGGTCCGGCGCCACCAGCCGCCCGACCTCCTCGACGATCCGGTCGCTCTGCCGCTGCCAGGTCGCGTGGAAGCCGGCCCGGATCCGCCCGTCGGTATCCCGCAGGTGCAGAAAGTCCTCCAGGTGAGACAGGAAGGAGTTGTAGCCGGCGCCGTAGCCGGCCGGGTACGCGGCCGCGTGCACGGCCATGGCGGTGAGGGCGAGCCGGACCCGCCGGGCGGAGGTGTTGCCGCGCGCCACCAGGTCGGCGGCGGTGGTGGCGACCGGGTCGAGGCCGGCGCGCAGCAGTTCCGCGCGGCAGGCCACGGCGGCGTCGGATCCGAGCAGCTCACGGACGTGCCCGTCGGCAGGCGGGCCGACCAGGACGGTGTTGTCTGCCATGATCGGCTCGTAGGGGCCGGGCACGAGTTCGGCCCGGCCCGCGGCGACACAGCGGCGCAGCAGCTCGGCGTCGTCGACGTCGCCCCGGGAGGGGTGGGCGGCCAGGTACGCGCGCAGCGCGGCGGCGAGATCGTCGGCGGCCACGCGTACGGCGGGCTCCGGTCCGGCCACCCGGATCCGCAGGTGCGGCCCGTGCAGCCAGTGCCGTTCGACGTGCAGCCCCAGCCGCGGACCAGTCAGCCTGGCGACGGCGGGAAGGACCGCGTGGTGCAGCAGCGGGACCTTCTCCGGCTCGTGGTAGTAGCAGACGACGTCGGCCGCGGCCGTCGACCGGTGGTCACTCATCGGTGCCTGCGCGGTACAGCTCGATCACGACCTCCGTCGCCGGCTGCCCGGGACGGGGGGCGGGCAGTGCCTCCTCCAGGACGACACCGTCCGGATAGCGGGCCAGGGTCCGGGACAGGCAACGCAGGTGCAGCGGGCTTGCGAGGTCGACGTACTGGGAACGGGGCTGCTCCAGGTAGGACATGAACCCCGTCAACCCCTTCGCGCCCTCGACGGCGGCGGCGCCGACGAACACCTGCTCGGGCAGGCCGAGCAGGTGTCGCCAGCGCACGGCGGTACGTCCCACCTCGGCGGGCCGGGCGTCCAGCTCGGCCCGCCAGGCGGCGACGATGTCCGCGGAGAGCCGCCAGTCCGCCCGGGAGATGATCACCTCCCGGTACCGCAGCCGGGGCCGGCACCAGACCGGGCCGACCGGGGTGCGGCGGATCCGGCGGGCCGCCATGGCCCCGCCCAGTCCGACCGATCCCGTACCCAGGTCGGTGAGCATGCTGGTCAGGCGCTCCGGCAGCATCAGCGGCACCAGGAACCCGAGATAGAGCACGTCCAACGGTTCACCGGTGGCGGTGACCACCAGGCGGACCTGGTCGGTGGCGACGTCGTGGACCAGGTGCAGGTCGTCCGGGACCAGGGTTCCGTGGCGGCGGTCGTCGGCGATCTCGTCTCCGACGAGCAGCGGATGCAGGTTGCCATTGAACCCGTTGACTGGGCGGAGCTGGGCCACCCGGGCGCCGAGGTGGCGCCGGAGCTGGGCGGCGACGGCCGTTTCGGCCTCCGGGGGGAGCTGCCGCAGGAAGCGGCTGGTGAACCGGCCCCAGCCGCCGTACACGTGGTTGACACAGAACGACGCGCCGTCGTGGCAGGACTGTCCGAAGACCGCGTACGAGCCGGGTCGGCTGGTGAGCCAACGGGGCAGCCGGGGGGCGACGGCGTCGGGCAGCCCGTCGGGGACGGCCAGGTTCCCTTCGTCGGTCGTGACGGCGGCCACCAGGTCGGCCCGGAGCCGGGCCAGTTCGCGCAGCTCGTCACCGGGGGCGAGGTCGAGCGTCGGGTCCAGGGCGCCGTCGGCGCCGACCAGGCGCGTCGCCTGCCAGATCGCACCGTACTCCTCGGCGAAGTCCGTCGGCGACTCGCAGCGGCCGCCCACGCCGTAGCGGGCGACGAAGCGGTCCCGGGCCAGGCGGCGGATCACCGCGTGCTGGTCGAAAAGTGCGAAGAGCGGGGCCAGCGCGGCGAGGGTGCCCCGGTGGTCCCGGCCGTGGGCCCGGCCCAGGCCCACCGGGCGGACGAGGGTCACGTCCTCGGTGACGGGTTGCGGACGACCCGTGCGGTCCGCGCCGAGCAGGGCGAAGGCCGCGTCCCAGCGGGAGCGTAGTCCGGCCAGGGCCGCCGGCCGTTCGGTCGCGTCGAGAACGGCGAACGCGGTGGTCCTGGCATCGATCTCCCGCAGCAACACGGCCACGTCGGCCAGGCCGATCCCGGCCAGCCAGTCGGCGACCGCGGCGAGGCCGTCGACGGCCTGCGGATCCACCGGGTACGCGGGGCGGAGCACGCCCTGTTCGACGAGCGCGTGCAGGTACGCCCGGGCCGCCGCGGACGCCTGCGACGCCGGAAGGGGCAGCCGGGTGGCCAGTTCCGTCGCGAGCTGGTGCGGCGTCGCCACCCCGCCGGGCTCCAGCAGATTCAGCAGGTGCCGCAGCGCCCGGGTCAGCGGCAGCGTCAGCGCCTCCTCCCGTTGCACCCCGGGTGGCGCGTCGGGGGCCTGTGTCTGCCGACGCAGCCGGATCGCCGCCCCGTCCACCCGCAGGCCGGGTGCCAGCGTGTGGGGCAGATCGCCGCGACGGTCGGGGTGCCGGAGCACAGCGTGAACGAGGGCGGACAGAGTGGCCCGGTCGGCGTTGGCGACCGCCACCACCTCCGGGGAGCCGGTCGAGTCCGGCATCGGCCGGTCCCAGCGGCCCCAGCCCACCCGGGTGAACCAGGACAGCGGTACGGTCTTGGTGGCCGCACGCAGCGCGTACCGGAGCACGGTGGCCTCCGACTTGCGGGCCCGGTCGTCGGGTGCCGGGCCCTGCTCGGCCGCCCGGCGCAGCGCCCGCAGCAGGTCCACGCTGGTCAGCGCGACGGCCCGGGACAGCTCCTCGGCGCGGCACAGCTCGGCCAGGGCAACCCGGTCGGCGGCGAGCGCCGGCGCGAGAAGGGCGTCGAGTTCCGCGGTGTGCCGGTCGATGTCGTCGCGGAGGCCGAGCCAGGACGCCAGGCCGGGCAGGTGGTCCGTCCAGCCGGCCAGCCGGGTACGCGACGCCACCGACGGGCTGCGCCCGTTGTGCACGTCGCGGCGCAGGGCCAGCAGCGCCCGACGCTGGTCGGAATCGGCCCGGACGACCTGCTCGTGCAGCACGTCGGCGAGCGCCGCGGCGATTCGCTCGGCGCGTGCGGTCAGCGCGAGCAGGCGGGCGGCGACGCCCCGGAACTCCTTGGTCACGGCCGACGGTTCCGGGAGGGTGACACCGGCGACCCGCACCATCGCGTACGGCGCCACGGTAACCTCGGGCGCTCGGGTGGCGGGCCCGACCCGGCGTACGCCCAGCGCCGGCGTCCCGCCGACCGTGGTTCCGATCATCCTCTCTCCTCTCCCCCGTGACCGCTTCCTGGTGGAGGACGGTGACAGCGTGACTGCCGACACTCGCAGCCGTGTCCGTGGGAGGCGTCCGCACAACTACCGGTCCGGTTACGTACTCGGTGGCAGGCGCCGGCTGCGTAGCCGGTTGCGTACTTCTCCGGATGGTGCCGGGCGTCGGGAGGGAGGTGCGCGGGCGTCGACACGGTCTCCTCCGACGATGAGTTCAGCCTGGCTGACCTCGACGTGTCCGAGCTGACCGTCGTCGACGTGCACGACTCGGCGGCCCTGCCGGAGTCCTGCGGACTGCCGCCTGGGATTGCGGCTTCACCGGCCTCGACCAGCTCCGGACGGCGGCGGGCACGCTCGTCGCCCGGCTGAAAATCAACAGCCCGCCGTCTTTCTACCCCAGCGCCAGATCGACGGCAATCCTTCCTCCGCCGGGAAACTACACCTGGACCGATCGACTCAAGATCTGGCCGGATCGAAGAGTGCGGTGGGCTGTTGACTATGAAGCGTCCGCCTTGTGTACTCGACATCCCCAAAGAGGATCTTCCCCCTAAGGATCCGTAATGCCAGGTAAACGGCCTTCTCTGATCACACTGGGGTTGCGGTTCCGCACCCACAGCCAGCGGCCGTTCCGGGGCACCGTCCGATGACGCCCACCCCGGCCGACCGGCTCCTACCAGCTCGACCGAAGTCCGGTCGGATGACCGGTCACCCGCTGCCCCGGACGGAATTCGCCGCACTCCGTCGTCAGCTCGACGACCTGCACGCGGGAACCGGCGCAGCCGTAGCCCTCGCCGGAGAGCCGGGAATCGGCAAGACCACGTTGATCTCCGCCCTCGCGGCGCAGGGCAGGGCGCACACCCTCACGGTGGTGGCCGCCACCGCCCGGACGGGCACCGGTCCGCCCGTCGTGGTGGGAGCGGATCCCACCCTTGTCCTGCTCGACGACGTGCACCTGCTCGACTCGGCGCACCGGGACCAGCTGCAGCAGCTGATCGAACTGACCACCACCGCGCCGGTGCTGCTGGTCCTCGCCTACCGGGACCGACAGCTGTCCCGTGGAGCGGCGGCGGTGCTGTCCCGGGCGGCCGCGCGCGGTCAGCTCACCCAGCACCGACTAGGTCCACTGGACCTCGGCCAGACCCGCGAACTGCTCGGTGACCGGCCGGACCTGACCCGGCTGCACGCCGAGGGTGACGGCAACCCGCTCTATCTGCAACTGCTGGCTGCCGCGGACGCGGAGGCCATGACCGACGCCCACCTGATCCTGCTCGGCGAGCTGGCCGAACTCGCCGACCGCGAACTGCGGGTCGCCCAGGCGGCCGCCGTGCTGCGTACCCCCGGTTCGGCGGAGCTGCTCGCCGCGGTGGCCGGACTGGACGTCACGGAGACACTGTCCGCTCTCGACACCCTCACCGAGCTGGACCTGATGCGCCCGGTGCAGTTGCTGCCGCGCTTCGCGTTCCGGCACGACGTCGTCCGTCGTTTCGTCTACGCGCAGATCGGCCCCAGCCAACGCCTCGCCGCCCACCGGCGCGTGGAGGCCGAACTGCTGGCTCGCGGCGCTCCGGTCACCCAGCGCGCCCACCACATCGCCCGGGCCCTCGACACGGGCCGTCCTGAGCAGTTGCCCGTTCTGATCGACGCGGCGCGGAGCACCATGCACGACGCACCGGCCGATGCGCTGGAGTGGTTGGAGGCCGCGCTGCAACTGCTGCCCGAGGGCGACGACCGCTGGTACGAGGCGCAGGTGCTGGCCCTTCGGGCCCAGTTGCTGCGCGGCGGTCGATGCGACGTGCAGCAACTGGTGCACACCCTCCTACCCCGGGTGATCCGCATGCCTGGCCGGGACTTCTCCTCGACCATGGCAGTCGCCGTCCGGGTACGCCGGATCCAGGGCCGGCACGCCGAGGCGTCGGCCCTGATCCGGGAGGGGCTGGCCGCGCTGCACGGCACCCATCCCTCCACTCCCTGCACGGCCGTGGCCATGCACACGGAACTGGCGGCACTCGCCCTCGACCGGCTCGATCAGGAAGCCGCCCGCCTGAACGCCCGCGAGGCCGCCGCCATCGCCCGGCAGCACGGAGACCGGCTCGGGGAGGCGGCCGCCGTCGCCCAGACGGCGATGGCGCACCTGCTCGCCGCGGACAGCGACGCCGCGGACCGGGCCGCCGACATCGCGGCCGATCTGGTGGACACCACGCCGGACAGCAGCGTCGTCACCAACCTGCCGGCCCTCTACCTGGTGGGCTCGACGGAGGAGGCCCTGCACCGGTTCACCGAGGCGCATCGGCACCTGTCCCGGGGTGCCGAGGAGGCCCGCCGAACCGGGCAATGGTTCATCCTTCCCGCCATCCTGACCTCGCTGGGGGCGGTGGAGTTGCAACGTGGACTCCTCGACCGGGCCGGGCGCACCCTGGAGGAAGCTGCGGAACTGCTCGAACCGGAAGGCACGTCGACAGCCTGGGCCACGGTCGCCGCGCTTCTCGCGCTCGTACGGTACTGGCAGGACTTCGACCGAGAGGCTGCCGCGGTGATCGCCCTGGGTGACCAGGCCCTCGCACTGATCCGGGACCAGGGGCCGGCCGAGGGTGTGATCGTGCGCTGCCTCCTGGCGGACCTGCTGATCAAGGTGGCGGAGCCGGAACGCGGGCGTCGGCTGATGCTCGACGCTCTCGGCGGCCCGGAGATGCCACGGATCGCCCCGCCGAACCGGTCCCGGTGGTACGAGGCGCTGTCCATGGCCGCGCTCCGGATGGGTGACAAGCGTGACGCGAGCCGGTGGGTCGACCTGGCCGAGGCCTCGGTGCGCAACCTCTCTGTCAGCCGTCAGGGCTTCCTGATGCGCGCCCGCATGCGGCTGTACGCCGCACGCGGGGAGACCGGCCCGGCGCTGGCCGCCGCAGAGCAGGCAGTCGAATGCTTCGCCGGTCGGGGACTGGATCTGGACCTGTGCCGGACGATGGCGGCGGCGGGAACCGTACTGGTCGACGCCGGCCGCACCGACGATGCCCGCGCCTGGCTCGGACGGGCCGCCGCGCTCGCCGAACGGTGCGGTTCGGCCCGTCTGGTCGATCGGGTTCGCCGGCAGCAGAGCCGGCTGGTCCCGGACGCGTCAACCAGCGGTAGCGACCCGCTGGCCGTGCTGACCGAGCGTGAACGGCAGATCGCCGATCTGGTGAGCCGCGGTATGACCAGCGTGGAGGTCGCACACGGGCTCTTCCTGAGTGTCCGTACGGTCGACACCCATCTGGGCCGGATCTACCGCAAGCTCGGCGTGTCGAACCGGGCGAGCCTGGCCCGGACGGTGCTCCGGTCGCACACGACGACGTCGGCCGGGAGACCTCGGTGAGGTGAGCGGACCCGTCGGTCCCGCCGCACGAGGACTCCGATGTGGCCCCGTTACCGAATGTTACCGCCGTCACCAGAGAAGATCTTCATCTCCCCAGGTCAACCGGTCGGGACCGCCGGATTCGAACCGACGACCCCTTGACCCCCAGGACGCTTCGCCACACGTCCACGCACGTCACGCACCCTATCCCCAAGATCAGGCCGTGCAGTCGACGGCATGCCGGCCACCATCGTGCACACCGTGTGGTCCCCTCCTGGTCCCCGGATGCTGACGCCTGGCGACTGCAGCGGGCATTCGCCGGGCACCAGGGAGACGATGGCGGGGGCTACCCTGTACCGCATTGTGAAAGGGGTGGGCCGGTGGGTCATCGGCTGCGGCACAGCGCGATGCTGCTGCTCGGCGCGGTGCTGCTGGGCACGGTCGGCCTGAGCGTCGGCTCCTGGTACGGCGGCCGCGGGGTCACGCCGCCTAGTGATGACCGGGCGCGGAGCGTGGCGGCGGAGCTGCTCCCCGATGCGGTGCCGTACGACTCGGATCGGATCGTGCATGGCTCCCGGTGGGGCGTCAATTTCGCCGCCGACGACCTCGGATCGGGTCAGGTGGACTTCTGGTACGACGAGCGTGCCGACTGCGCGCTCTCCGAGCAGCTACGACGCAACGCAGCAACGCAGGGATGGCAGGGCCTCCGCCGCACGCCGAGCTACCCGTGCGACGACTGGCGGGCCGAGCGGGACGGGCTGACGGTCAGCCTCGCCCACTCGGCGAGCGGGTCGAGGCTGACCGTCGCACCGGCCGTGCCCGACAGGTTTCTTGCCGTCACGATCACGGGCGCCCTCCTCGGCGCCGCCGCCGGCACGGCGCTGTTCTGGCTGCTGGCACGGCGCCGTCCACCCGTACCCCTGCTGGTCGGCACCCTGGTGACGGTCGGCCTGCTCCCAGGCGTCGCCCTAACCTGGAGGGTCCTGGACATGAACAGGCTCGCCGAACCGGTGTGGCCCATCTGGCCGGCGCTCGCTCCCCTGCTGGCGCCGCTGTGGCTCGTCCTCCTGCCAGTGGGCGTATACGCCCTCCCGAGGCGACAGAACCGGACCGACCCCGCCACCGGCTCCCCTGGCATGAGTGCTGAAGCGGGAGCCGAGGCGCTGGAGTCTTCTCGCAACGGCACTCGGACCGTGGTGGTGGTAACCGTCGCGTGCGTCCTGACCCCCATAGTGATGACTGCCGCCCTACTCCTCTTGTTCGCTCGAGCGCAGCCCGACCCTGCGGCTTCCAAGCCCGTTGTCCCGTGGCAGATCGAGGCAACTGCAAGTGCCACTTCCAACCCGTCTTCGACCGCCTCGGAGTCAGGAACTACCCCAAGTGCCAACAGAGGTGGCTAGTTGGCTGCGGGCATCTGTCGAGAAGCGTGGCCGGCCAGCCCGGCCGGAGGTCGCCAGCAGGCCGGGGCCGGGCCGCCTTGACGAAACGAAGGAAGCGACTCGGCAGGTAACAGGGCTGGCCACACGGCTTGACCGCCGGTCAAGATGCGCTACCGGCCCGGCGCACTTGACCGCCGTGGTCCCCAGATAGCCAGAAGGGCCGACCCGATGTATCGGATCAGCCCTCTGACCTGCTGTTACACCTTGTCGGGACGGCCGGATTCGAACCGACGACCCCTTGACCCCCAGTCAAGTGCGCTACCAAGCTGCGCCACGTCCCGATGCTCCCGCGCGGTGCTCCCCGCGACAGCCGGTACAGCTTAGCGCAGGATCTTCGCGCCGTCCGCACTGCCCCCTCCCGTGCCGGAACGCGTCGTCCGGCACACCTCCCCTATGGCTCCTAGGAGGATGGATAGGTTTGTGGGCGGCGAAAAGCCGGGTGGGAGCGTGCTCCCACCCGGCATTTTCAGGTGCGGCGGTCAGCCGTGCGCCTTGCCCCGGCCGCCGGGGCCGAGCTTCTTGCGGGGGCGTACGGAGATCTCGATCGGGCTGCCCTCGAAGCCGAACTCCTCGCGCAGCTTGCGCTCGACGAACCGCTGGTAGCCGGCGTCCAGCGGAGCGGTGGTGAACAGCACGAAGCGCGGCGGCGCCACGCCCGCCTGGGTGGCGAAGAGGATCTTCGGCGCCCGCCCGCCACGCACCGGGTGCGGGGTCGCCTGCACCAGCGCGGTCAGCCACGAGTTGAGCTGTGCGGTCGGCACCCGGGTCTCCCAGCTGGCCAGGGCCTTGCGCAGCGCCGGCGCCAGCTTGTCGACCGCCCGGCCGGTCTGCGCCGACAGGTTGAGCCGGATCGCCCACGGGATGCGGCGCAGCTCGCGATCGATCTCCTTGTCCAGGTAGTACCGGCGGTCGGCGTCGACCAGGTCCCACTTGTTGAACGCGATCACCAGCGCCCGGCCGGACTCGGTGACCATGGACAGGATCCGCTGGTCCTGCTCGCTGATCGGCTCGCTGGAGTCCAGCAGCACCACGGCGACCTCGGCGGCCTCGATCGCCCCGGCGGTCCGCAGGCTGGCGTAGTACTCGGTGCCGCTGGCCTTGCCGACCCGCTTGCGCAGGCCCGCCGTGTCGACCAGCTGCCAGGTCTCCCCGCCGATCTCGACCAGGCTGTCGACCGGGTCGACGGTCGTGCCGGCGACCGAGTCGACGACCGCCCGCTCCTCGCCCGAGAAGCGGTTGAGCAGGCTGGACTTGCCGACGTTCGGCCGGCCGACGAGGGCCACCCGGCGCGGGCCGCGCGGCCGGTTCTCGACGATCTTCGGGGCCTCCGGCAGCGCGGCCATGATGGCGTCGAGCAGGTCGCCGGAACCGCGCCCGTGCAGCGCCGACACCGGGTACGGCTCACCCAGGCCCAGCGACCACAGCGAGGTCGCCTCCATCTCGATGGCGGTGTTGTCGGCCTTGTTCGCGACCAGGATCACCGGCTTGGCGCTGCGGCGCAGCATCCGTACGGCCGCCTCGTCCACGTCCGTCGAGCCGACCATCGCGTCGACCACGAACAGCACCACGTCGGCGGTCGCTACCGCCGTCTCGGCCTGCGCCGCGATCGCGGCGGCCCGGTCCTTGGCGTCGGGCTCCCACCCGCCGGTGTCCACCACGGTGAACTGCCGGCCGGCCCACTGCGCGTCGTACGGGACGCGGTCCCGGGTGACCCCGGGGACGTCCTCGACGACCGCCTGGCGGCGACCGATGATCCGGTTGACCAGGGTCGACTTGCCCACGTTGGGGCGGCCCACCACGGCCACGACCGGCTGCGGGCCGGTCGGCTCCTCGGTATCGACGTCCGGTTCCCGCAGCTCGATCCACCCGTCGGTCTCGGTCATGCCACTCCCCGATCGGTCAGCAGGTCGCGCAGGCGCCCGACGACCTCGTCGATGCCCAGCTCGGTGGTGTCCAGCACCACGGCGTCGGCGGCCTGGGTCAGCGGGTCGGCCTTGCGGGTCGAGTCGAGCCGGTCGCGCCGGGCCAGGTCGGCCGCGGTCGCCGCGACGTCGGTGGCGTCCTCGGCGCTGCGCCGGGCGGCCCGGGCCGCCTCGGAGGCGGTGAGGTAGACCTTCAGGTCGGCGTCCGGGGCCACCACGGACCCGATGTCGCGGCCCTCGACCACGATCCGGCCGGCATTGGCGATCATCTCGCGCTGCCGGGTGACCAGCAGGGCGCGCACCGCCGGCACGGCGGCCACGGCAGAGACCGCCCCGGTCACCTCCGGCCCGCGGATCTCGGCGTCGACGTTCACGCCGTCGGCGGTCACGCCGTAGCCCTCGGGGTCGGTGCCGATGCGCAGGTCCACCTCGCCGGCGACCTTGGCCACCGACTCGGCGTCGGTCAGGTCGACCCCCGAGCGCAGCACCGCCCAGGTGATGGCGCGGTACATGGCGCCGGTGTCGAGATAGCGGGCACCGAGACCGACGGCGAGCCGCCGGGAGACGGTGGACTTACCCGAACCGGACGGTCCGTCCACAGCGACCACGCATCGCCCGGCCCGTTCGTTTTCCTCCACCGTCGTCCTCCTCAGCCCGTACCTCACGAAACACCGGATGTGCCGCGAGCGGTTGTCCAAACGTTCTCAATGATGCCCGGCGTCGCGCCGCCCGGTGGGCGCCGCCCGCGCCGGGCCGCCAGGGAGCCTACCGGCAGCCGTACCCCGAACTCGGGGGTCAGTCACCCACGGCCTTGAACAGGGCGGCGACCTCCGCGTTGGTCAGCCGCCGCGTCCGCCCGGCGCGCAGGTCGCCCAGCCGGATCGGCCCGATCGCGGTACGCACCAGCCGGCTCACCGGGTGGCCCGCCTCGCCGAGCAGCCGGCGGACGATGTGCTTGCGCCCCTCGTGCAGGCTCAGCTCCACCTGGGCGGTCCGTCCCAGCGTGTCCACCACCCGGAAGGAGTCGACCTTCGCCGGCCCGTCCTCGAGCTCCACGCCGGCCATCAGCCGCTTGCCGAGGTTGCGCGGGATCGGCCCGGACACCTCGCAGAGGTACGTCTTCTGCACCCCGTACGACGGGTGCATCAGCTTGTGCGCGAGGGTGCCGTCGTTGGTGAGCAGCAGCAGGCCCTCGCTGTCGGCGTCGAGCCGCCCCACGTGGTAGACCCGCTGCTCCACCCGGTTGCCGAGGAAGTCGGCGAGCGCGGTGCGCCCCTTCTCGTCAGCCATGGTGGAGACGACCCCGCGGGGCTTGTTCATGGCCAGGTAGACCAGTCGGGTGTCGGCGACGAGGCGCTCGCCGTCGACGTGGATCACGGCGGTGGCGGGGTCGACCTTGTCGCCGAGCTGGGCGACCCGGCCGTCGACGGTGACCCGGCGGCGGAAGATCAGGTCCTCGCAGGCGCGCCGGGAGCCCACACCGGCGGCGGCCAGCACCTTCTGCAGGCGCTCGGCCCCCTCGAAGGCGGGCGCGTCGGGGCGGGGCGTGCGGTCATCGCGTGGCATCGGCAAGCTCTTCTACGTCGTCGGGAAGGAACGGGGCCAGCGGCGGGAGGTCGTCGACGCTGTTCAGCCCGAGCTTCTCCAGGAACATCGTGGTGGTCCGGTAGAGGAACGCCCCGCTGTCCGGTTCGGTGCCGCACTCCTCGACCAACCCGCGGGACACCAGGGTACGGATCACCCCGTCGCAGTTGACACCCCGGATGGCGGAGATCCGCCCCCGGGTGACGGGCTGCTTGTAGGCGATCACGGCCAGTGTCTCCAGCGCGGCCTGGGTCAGTCGCACGGACTGCCCGTCCAGTACGAACCGTTCCACGTAGGTGGCGTATTCCGGCCGGGTGTAGAGACGCCAGCCACCCGCCGCCCGGCGTAGCTCGAAGCCGTGCCCGGCGGCCGTGTAGCCCGCGGCGATCCCGTCCAGCACCGGCCCGATCCGCTCGGCGGGCTGCTCCAGCACCTGGGCGAGGGTCAGCTCGCTGACCGGCTCGTCCACCACCAGCAGGATCGCCTCCAGCGCCCCGCGCAGCTCGGCGTCGTCGAGTTCCGGGGCCGGCTCGGGCGCGGGCGCCGCCCGCCGGCGGGCCCTGGGCGCCTTCTCCGGCGCCCTGCCGCCCGGGCCCTCCCCCGCCGGCGCGGGCACCACGTCCTCCGCCAGCGCGGGGACCACGTCCTCCGCCAGCGCGGGGACCACGTCCTCCGCCAGCGCGGGCCCCGCGGGGATCCCCGCGGGCCCCGGCACCCGCGGCGGCTCCGGGAGCGCCGGTGGCCCCGGGGGCTCCGAAGGCTCCGGCGGGTTCAGCGGCTCCGCGGGCACCGGTGGCTCCGGAGCCGCCGCGGGCGGGGACTCGCCGGGATCCTCGGCGTCGGGCGTGGCGGAGGGGACCGTGGGGCGCTGCCAGGGAGGCACCCAGGCGGCCGCCTGGTCGGCCAGGGAGTCCCGGCGCTCGTCGCTGTTCATCCCTCTGCTCCTCCCTCGTTCCGGTCCGCTCGCCCGGCGGGCTCGGCGGGCTCGGGCGGGGCGCCCGCGTACTCGTCGATGTGCAGGTCGGGGCCGCCGTCGGCGGGACCGGTCCAGCGTACGGTCAGCTCCTCCAGGGCCTGCTCCTGGACGAAGGCGACCAGGCCCTCCCGGTAGAGCTCCAGCAGGGCCAGGAACCGGGCCACCACCTCCAGGGTGGCCTCGCAGTCGGCGCAGAGCAGCGAGAAGGTGGCCGTGCCGGCCCGGCGCAGCCGCTCGGTGAGGATGGCCGCGTGCTCCCGGACGCTGACCCGCACCATGTGCACGTGGGCGATGGATACCTCGGGCACCGGCTTCGGCGTCATCGCCCTGATCGCCAGCCTCAGCAGCCGCTCCGGGCCGATGCCGAGCACCAGGTCGGGCAGCGCCTCGGCGTACCGGGGCTCCAGGGTGACCGCGCGGGGGTAGCGCCGCCCGCCGACCTCCTCCAGCGCCGCGATGTGCGCCGCCGCCTCCTTGTACGCCTTGTACTGCAACAGCCGGGCGAAGAGCAGGTCCCGCGCCTCCAGCAGCGCGAGGTCCTCCTCGTCCTCGACCTCGGCGGCGGGCAGCAGCCGGGCCGCCTTGAGGTCCAGCAGGGTCGCGGCGATGAGCAGGAACTCGCTGGCCTCGTCCAGGTCCCACTGGTCGCCCATCGCGCGGATGTAGGCGATGAACTCGTCGGTGACGCGGTGCAGTGCGACCTCGGTCACGTCGAGCTTGTGCTTGCCGATCAGCTGGAGCAGCAGGTCGAACGGGCCGGTGAAGTTCGCCAGCCGGACGGTGAACCCGCCGCTCTCCGCCGCCGCCTCGGGCACCCCGGCCGGGTCCGTCGGCACCTCGGCGACGGCCTCGGCGGCCCGCACGGGCGGCTGCTCCGGCGTCGTCGGAGGGTCGAGGGGTGGCGCGGTCACCGGGAGACCGTAGTCCACGCCCCGGACGGCGCGGCGCGAAGGTGCATCCCGGCCTACCGCTCGGCCTGGGCGGCGATCACCTCGCGGGCCAGCTGGCGGTAGTTGCGGGCACCCGACGAGGCCGGGTCGAGCGTGGTGATCGGGGCGCCGGCGACGGTGGACTCGGGGAACTTGACGGTCTTGGTGATCACCGTCTGGTAGACCTTGTCGCCGAACGCCTCCACCACCCGCTGGAGCACCTGCCGGCAGTGGGTGGTGCGGCTGTCGTACATGGTGGCGAGGATGCCCTCGAGCTCCAGGTCGAAGTTGAGCCGCTCGCGCACCTTGTCGATGGTGTCCAGCAGCAGGGCCACGCCGCGCAGGCTGAAGAACTCGCACTCCAGGGGGATGAGCACGCCGTGCGCCACGGTCAGCGCGTTGATCGCCAGCAGGCCCAGCGAGGGCTGGCAGTCGATCAGGATGTAGTCGTACTCCTTGCGCACCGACCGGAGCACCCGGGCCAGGGCCATCTCCCGGGCGACCTCGTTGACCAGCTGGATCTCGGCCGCGGAGAGGTCGATGTTGGCCGGCAGCAGGTGCAGCCCCGCCACGTCGGTCTTGATCAGGACGTCCTCGGCGGTGACGTCGTCCTGCATGAGCAGGTTGTAGACCGACAGGTCGAGGTTGTGCGGGTTGACCCCCAGCCCGACCGAGAGGGCGCCCTGCGGGTCGAAGTCGACAAGCAGCACCTTGCGTCCGTACTCGGCCAGCGCGGCGCCCAGGTTGATGGTCGTGGTGGTCTTGCCCACGCCACCCTTCTGGTTGGCCATCGCGATGATCCGGGCCGGGCCGTGCCGGTCGGTCGGCATCGGCTCGGGAATCGGCTTGCGCATCGTGTATGCCGCCGGATCCGCCGGACCGAGATCCGCCCCGAGCGTGGCCTGCTGCTCGCGGAGCTCCGACGTCCAGGTCTCGGCACGGTCACCGTTGCCAGCCATGTGCTCGTTGCCCCCTCCCGACGACCACCCGGCGTCGGAGCCGTCCGACGTCCTTCGCGGCGCCGCTGCGCACCCCGGTCTGCATCACCATCGCCCCAGGAGGTCCGCGCCGATGCCGACTGTACGCCACCGCCCGGCGGCCCGGTCGCACCCGCTCGGCGTGTCGCCGCCCCGCCCACCAGGCCAGCCGCCGGCGGCGTCCCCCACGGACCGCCCCGGGCGCCGTCGCGCCGCGCGAACCGGCCGGCGGCCACCGGAGTCCGGCCGCCCCCGGCGGGGCGGGCGGTGGTCGGCCCCGCGCCCGGGCCGGGGGCCGGACAGGTCACCCCCGCGCCCGGGGATGGGCGGTCGCGTACACCTCGCGCAGCCGCTCGACGGTGACCAGGGTGTAGACCTGGGTGGTGGTCACCGAGGCGTGGCCGAGCAGTTCCTGCACCACCCGCACGTCCGCGCCGCCGTCGAGCAGGTGGGTCGCGTAGGAGTGGCGCAGGGTGTGCGGGGAGACCGCCTCCGGCCCGTCCACCGGCAGCCCGGCCCGCTGGGCGGCACGACGCAGGATCGTCCAGGCGCCCTGCCGGGTCAGCGCGCCGCCGCGGGCGTTGAGGAAGACCGCCGGGGTGCCCCGACCGGCGGCGGCCAGCCCGGGCCGGGCCCGGACCAGCCAGGCCCGCACCGCCTCGACGGCGTACCCGCCGATCGGGACCAGCCGGGTGCGGCCGCCCTTGCCGCGCAGCAGCACGGTGCCCTCGTCGACGTCCAGGTCGTCCACGGCGGCGCCGACCGCCTCGGAGATCCGCGCGCCGGTGCCGTACAGGAACTCCAGCAGCGCCCGGTCGCGCAGCGCGAGCGGCGCCTGGTCGCCGGCGGTGGTCACCGCCCCGGCGGTCTCCAGCAGCCGCACCACGGCGTCGACCGGCAACGCGCGGGGCAGCCGGCGCGGCGGCGTGGGCGGGCGGACGTCGCGGCTGGGGTCGGCGCCGGCCAGCCCCTCGCGCAGCGCGAACCGGTGCAGGCCGCGCACGGCGCTGGCCGCCCGCGCGGCGGAGGAGACCGCCAGCGGCGGGTGCGCGTCGTCGCCGGCGCGCAGCCGGGCCAGGTGCGCCTCGACCTGCCCCGGGCCGACGGCGGCCAGGTCCGGCACGCCGGCCGCCGCCAGGGTGGCCAGGTAGCGCTCCAGGTCCCGGCGGTACGACGAGAGCGTGTTCGCCGAGAGCCCCCGCTCGACGGTGAGGTGGTCGAGGTAGCCGCGGACGGCACGGCGCAGGGCCGGCGCGGGCTGCACGCCCGCGCCGGCCCCGTCCGGTGTGCCGGTCAGCCCGCCACCCCTCAGGCCAGCGCGTCGGCCAGCGCGAGGTTCGCCATGCCGTGCGCCTCGGCGACCGGGCCGTAGGTGACCTGGCCGTCGTGGGTGTTCAGGCCCAGCGCCAGCGCCGGGTCGCGACGCAGCGCCTCGCGCCAGCCGTGGTTGGCCAGCTCCAGCGCGTACGGCAGGGTGACGTTGGTCAGCGCGTAGGTGCTGGTGTGCGGCACCGCGCCCGGCATGTTCGCCACGCAGTAGAAGATCGAGTCGTGCACCTGGTAGGTCGGCTCGGCGTGCGTGGTGGGACGCGAGTCCTCGAAGCAGCCGCCCTGGTCGATGGAGATGTCGACCAGCACGCTGCCCGGCTTCATCCGGGAGACCAGCTCGTTGGAGATCAGGGTCGGGGCCTTCGCGCCGGGCACGAGCACCGCGCCGATGACCAGGTCCGCGTCCAGCACGGCCCGCTCGATCTCGTACGCGTTGGAGGCCACCGTCTGCAGGTGGCCGCGGTAGATCGCGTCGGCCTGCCGCAGCCGGGCGACGTTCTTGTCCAGCAGCAGCACCTCGGCCTGCAGGCCGAGCGCGATCGCGGCGGCGTTCATGCCGGAGACGCCGGCGCCGATGACCACCGTCTTCGCGGCGTACACGCCGGAGACGCCGCCCATCAGGATGCCGCGCCCGCCGCCCTGCCGCTGGAGGTGGTAGGCGCCCACCTGCGGGGCGAGCCGGCCGGCCACCTCGGACATCGGGGCGAGCAGCGGCAGCGACCGGTCGGGCAGCTCGACGGTCTCGTACGCGATGCCGGTGACCTTGCGGTCGACGAGCGCGTCGGTGCACGCCTTCGAGGCGGCCAGGTGCAGGTAGGTGAAGAGCACCTGCCCCTCGCGCATCCGGTGGTACTCCTCGGCGATCGGCTCCTTGACCTTGAGCACCAGTTCGGCGGTTTCCCACACCTCGTCGGCGGTGGCCAGGATCTTGGCCCCGGCGGCGGCGAACTCGTCGTCGCCGATGCTGGAGCCGACCCCGGCGCCGGACTCGACGAAGACCTGGTGGCCGCTGCGGACGAACTCGTTGACGCCCGCCGGCGTGATCGCCACGCGGTACTCGTGGTTCTTGACCTCGCGTGGGATTCCGACCTTCACGATGCAGACACCTCTCTTCGGGGCTGCGCTCCCCCGACTGCGCGGTGCCACGGCGGCCCCTTTGCCGCCGCGGTCCACCGGTCCCGCCGGCGGCAGTCTAGGCGCGTGGCCGCCCCCGATGAGGCAGCACAGTGACATCCGGTGCCCGTACGCCCTGACGATGTGTCAGGCATGAACGGCGCCGGCGGTGGGACGTCACCTCAGCCGTCAGGACAGTGTTCATCCATTATCGTCCCACTCTTCGGGTACCGCTGCGGACAGGAGACCAGTGGATCACTAGGGTGTCGCCTCATGACCACACCTCCTTACCAGCCCGGCTACCCGTCGGGCGTCTCCGACAAGAGCAAGGTCGTCGCGGGCATCCTCGGCATCCTGCTCGGCGTCTTCGGCGCCGGTCGGTTCTACATGGGCCACACCAAGATCGGCGTTCTCCAGCTCGTCGTGGGCGTCTGCACCGGCGGCATCGGCGGCCTCTGGGGCACCATCGACGGCATCCTGATCCTGGTCAACGGTGGCGTCGACGGACAGGGTCGCCCGCTGCGCGACTGACCGGTCCGCAACGAGGAAAGGGGCCGTGCGGCGTACCGCACGGCCCCTCATCACGTAGACCCGCACCCGTCGCCGGGCCACCGGCGGCGACGCGACCGCCGTCAGCGCGGCAGCGGCGCGTCCGGTCGGCGCAGCGCGGACCAGCCGGTGTCGCGGGCCCGGACGGCGGCGAGCAGCCCGGCCACGCAGGAGGCGTTGGTGATCTCGCCCGCGAGGACCATGCCGACCGCCTCGTCGAGGTCGATGCGGACGACCTGGAGGTCGGCCTCCTCCTCGCGTCGCTCGTGCCGCTGCTCCGCAGGCACGTCGGTCAGGTCCCGGGCCAGGAAGACCCGGACCAGCTCGTTGGTGAAGCCCGGCGAGCTGTGCAGGTCCACCAGCACGTCGACCCGCCCGGCGGCCAGGTCCACCTCCTCGGCCAGCTCCCGGACCGCGGCGGCGGCCAGGTCCTCGCCGGAGACGTCGGTCAGCCCGGCGGGCAGCTCCCACAGGTGCCGCCCGACCGCGTGCCGGTACTGGCGGATCAGCACCACCTGGCCGGCCGCGTCGAGCGCCACCACGGCGACCGCGCCGACGTGCCGGACGACGTCGCGCACGCCCGTCCCGCCGCCCGGCATGGTCACCTCCTCGCTGACCACGTCGAAGATCCGGCCCTGGTAGCGCTCGGTGCGGGAGCGCACCTCGTAGCGGTGCTCGACGGCGCTCACGACGCCGCCCCGCTTCGCGTCCCAGCGGCGTGAGCCGCCACGCTGCTGTGCCCGATGGTTCGCTCGCTCCGCCCGCTCACGACGCCGACGCCGCCTTCGCGGCGGCGCCACCGTTGCGGGCGGCCTTCTTCGCGGCGGCGCTCTCGGCCGCGTCCAGGTCGACCGGAAGCTGGTCGGCCTCCGAGTAGGCCACCGCCGCCTTCACGAAGGAGGCGAAGAGCGGGTGCGGCCGGGTCGGCCGGCTCTTCAGCTCCGGGTGCGCCTGGGTGGCGACGAAGAACGGGTGCAGGCCCCGGTCCAGCTCGATGAACTCGACCAGCCGCCCGTCCGGCGAGGTGCCGGAGATGTGCAGGCCGGCCTTGGTCAGCGCGTCGCGGTAGGCGTTGTTCACCTCGTACCGGTGCCGGTGCCGCTCGCTGACCTCGGTGCTGCCGTACGCCTCGGCGACCAGCGAGCCCTCGGCGATCGCCGCCGGGTAGGCCCCCAGCCGCATGGTGCCGCCCAGGTCGCCCCGGCCGGCGACGATGTCCTCCTGGTCGGCCATCGTGGCGATGACCGGGTGCGCGGCTTCCTCGTCGAACTCCAGCGAGTTGGCGCCCTCCAGGCCGGCCAGGTGCCGGGCCACCTCGATGGTCATGCACTGCAGGCCGAGGCAGAGGCCGAGCAGCGGGATGCCGTTCTCGCGGGCGTACCGGGCCGTGCCGATCTTGCCCTCGATGCCGCGCACGCCGAAGCCGCCCGGGATGACGATGCCGTCCACGCCGGCCAGGGCGGCCGCCGCGCCGGTCGGGGTGACGCACTCGTCGCTGGGCACCCAGCGCAGCTGCACCCGGGCCCGGTGGCCGAAGCCGGCGGCGCGGATCGCCTCGCTCACCGACAGGTACGCGTCGGGCAGGTCGACGTACTTGCCGACCACGGCGACGGTGACGGTGTGCCGGGGCTGGTGCACCCGCTCCAGCAGGTCGTCCCAGCTGGTCCAGTCGACGTCTCGGAAGGAGAGGCCGAGCCGGCGCACCACGTACGCGTCGAGGCCCTCGCGGTGCAGCACCTTCGGGATGTCGTAGATGCTCGGCGCGTCCGGGGCGGCGGTGACGGCCTCGCGGTCGACGTCGCAGTAGAGCGACAGCTTCTGCTTGACCTTGTCGGGGATCTCCCGGTCGCAGCGCAGCACCAGCGCGTCGGGCTGGATGCCGATGCTGCGCAGCTGGGCCACCGAGTGCTGGGTCGGCTTCGTCTTCAGCTCGCCCGACGGCGCCAGGTACGGCACCAGCGAGACGTGCAGGTAGAAGCAGTTGTCCCGGCCCAGGTCGTGGCGGACCTGGCGGATCGCCTCCAGGAACGGCAGCGACTCGATGTCGCCGACGGTGCCGCCGACCTCGGTGATCACCACGTCCGGCACCTGGCCGTCGTCGTCGGGGTCGGCCATCGCCAGGATCCGCGACTTGATCTCGTTGGTGATGTGCGGGATGACCTGGACCGTGTCGCCCAGGTACTCGCCGCGCCGCTCCTTGGCGATCACCTCCGAGTAGATCTGGCCGGTCGTGACGTTCGCCTTGCCGGAGAGCGCCCGGTCCAGGAACCGCTCGTAGTGTCCGACGTCGAGGTCGGTCTCGGCGCCGTCCTCGGTGACGAAGACCTCGCCGTGCTGGAACGGGTTCATCGTCCCCGGGTCGACGTTGAGGTAGGGGTCGAGCTTCTGCATGACCACGCGCAGGCCGCGCGCGGTGAGCAGGTTGCCGAGGCTGGAGGCGGTGAGGCCCTTACCCAGCGAGGAGGCGACTCCCCCGGTGACGAAAATGTGCCTGGTCGTCCGTGCTGAAGGGGCCAAGGCCTGCTCCCGTGTCGTCCGTCGCGGTCGTGCAGACCGCCGTGCCGATCAGCCAAGTGATCACGCGATCCACGGGATTCCACGGTAACACCTCTGCCGGCCCGCCCGCCGGGCGCACCCGCAGCGGGCGGCGGCGCGTCGGTCCCCGGCTCAGGAGGCGGTGACCTCGGTCGATGGCCGACCCGCCGGCGCGCGCTGCCCGGCGTCCGTGCCGGCCGTCGGCCCGTCCGCCCCGGTCGCCGGGCCGGGGACGCGCGGGGCCGGGGGCGCCGGCGCCACGGCCGGTCCCGCGCCCGGATTCGGGGTACGGGCGGCGTCCGCCCCCGCGCCGCTCGGCGCCGGCCGGTCCGGGTCCTCGCCGTCCGGTCCCCCGCCGCTGTCGCCGCCCGACCCGTCGCCCGTGCCGCCGGGCCCGTCGTCGCGCTGGCGGCCCGCGTCGGGCAGCGTGCGGTCGGTGGAGTGGTCGAGCACCCGCAGCGCGGCCAGCGCCGCCATCGGCACCACCAGGGCGGCGGCCGCGCCGGCCACGTCCAGGGCGTCGCCGCCCAGCACCCCGCCGATCACCGCGGCGACGGCGGTGCCGGCCATGGCCGCCCGCATCGCCGGGTAGATGCCGAACAACCGCTTCAGCCCGCCCCACGGCTGGAGCAGGGCGAACCAGACCAGCAGGGCGCCGGCCAGGGCCAGCACGGTCAGCGGGCTGTTGACCAGGGTCTCGAAGTTCGCCGTGCTGGACCGGTGCACGGTGAGCCCGCCGGTGCCGTCGCCGACGGCGGCCAGGAACCGGCCGAGGCTGCCCCGCTCGGCGGGGGGCCGACGCAGGTCGAGCACCGCGAAGCCGATGGTCAGCGCGAGCCCGGCCATGGTGGCCCAGGCCAGCCGGCTGATCGTCAGCCAGCCGCCGGCGCTGATCGCCGCGGCGACGCTCAGCCCGGCGGTCAGCGCGATCGCGCCGATCGGATCGGATCCCAGGTACGGGCTGCCGACGATCAGCACGGCGGCGCCACCGACGGCCACCATCACCGGCGGCCGCCAGGAGCGGCGGACCCGCTGGGCCAGCCACCCCGCGCTCAGCAGGGCGCCGGCCAGGAACACCCCGAGCCCGACGGTGCCCAGCCCGGCGTACCGGCCGCCCTCCAGGGCCGAGTAGCCGACCACCCCGTTGAGCTGGAGGCGGGCGCCGGTGAGCACGTCCATCCCCACGGTCAGCGCGGTCAGGCCGGCCACCGCGCCGAGCGGGCCGAGGGTGCCCGCGTACCCCGGCGCGAGCCGCACCACGGCGGTCCCGGCGACCAGCAGCAGCACGGTCACCCCGGCGAAGTACACGCCGGCGTGGTCCCCGCGCCACCAGGGCACGGCGTCGGCGAGCAGGGCCGCCGGGACGGCGAGGGCCACCGCGATCAGCAGCAGTTCCACGACCGCCACCACCCGCCGCGACACCGGCTCCGGGCCGTACGGGCCGGCGTGCCGGCGGGCCCGGCGCAGCAGCGGCAGCACCGCCACCGCCAGCAGCACCTGGGCGCCGGCCAGCAGCGTGAAGAACCAGTCGGCCACCCGGTGCTGGGCGGCCGCCTCCCGGTCGGCGTCCGCGGGCTCGGCGATCGCGGCGGCGAGGTCCGCCGGCCGACCGCCGACCGACTCGGCCGGCCGGCCGAGGAAGGGCCGCTCGGGCATCGGCCGGCCCAGCGCGGTGAGCGCGGTCGGCGCGAGGTCGACCAGTTGCAGGTAGCCCTCGCGGCCGGTGCTGGCCGAGGTGAGCCACCCGCGTTCCCAGCCCGGCCCGTCGGCGACGGCGACGTGCAGCCGGGACGGGGCCTCGGTGTCGGACACCCCGGCGACGAGCACCAGCGAGCGGGGCGGCCGGGCGGCCAGCACCCGGGCCAGGCGGGCGTCCGCCTCGCGCGCGAGCGCGGCCCGGGCCGCCGGGTCCTCGCCGGCGACCGTGCCGAGGTCGACGATGCTCAGCACGCAGGAGCCGAGCAGGCCCGCCGGGTCCGCCGGCAGCGCCGGGGCGTACCGGTCGACGCGGCCGAACGGCCGGGCGGCGGCCACGGCCGCGCCGGGTCCGACCGCCACCGAACAGCGCACCGACTCCGACAGCGCGCCGGGCACCGTGCCCCAGGGCAGCCGCTCCTGGTTGTGCAGGACGACGCTCTCCTGGTCGGGCAGGTTCGCGCCGATGCCGTCGGGCTGCTCCACCGTCACCTGGGCCGGCGGGCAGCCGCCGGCCTGCCGGCTGCCGTTCCAGGCGGCGTAGCTGCCGGCGCCGAGGGTCAGCCAGCCGTCCACGGGGCAGGTCGGCCGGTGCGCGGAACGGACCGACAGGGAGCCGATCGAGCCGCCCTGGGCCATCCGCCACAGCGTCGGCGTGGTCTGCGGGTCAACGTCCTCCCAGCGCAGCCCGGCCACCCCGACCAGCACCACGAAGTCGGCGGTGCGCCCCGGCGCCGCCCGGTCGGGGCGGGCCGTCAGCGCGGTGATGCCCAGCGCCACCACGACGAGGGTCAGCAGGATCGGGGCGATTCTGCGCCGCATCACCGGCGTCCCGTCGACGGGGCGTCCGCGTCGGGAGCCGCCGGCCCGGCGCCGTCCGGGGCCAGCTCGGCGTAGAGCGCCGCCAGCTGGGCGAGGGTGTCGGCCTCGGTGGGCCAGGTGGCGGCCCGGGCGGCGCCGCGCCGCCCCAGCTCGGCCCGCGCGGCCTCGTCGTCGAGCAGGGCGCGCACGGCCGCGTCGACGGCGTCCACGTCCCCCGGCGGCACCAGCGCCGCGGCGTCGCCGACCAGCTCCGGCAGCCCGCCGACCGCGGTCGCCACCAGCGGTACGCCGGCCCGCATCGCCTCCTGCGCGAAGAGCTGACGGGCCTCCCAGTCGCTGGTCACCACCGCCAGGTCGGCCCCGGCGAGCAGGTCGCCCACGTCCGTACGGTGCCCGAGCAGGGTCACCGGGGCCCGGGCGGCGGAGATCCGGGCGGCCAGCGGCAGGTAGGCCGGGCCGCTGCCGGCGATCACCACGACCGGCGCCGGGGTCCGCGTACGCCACCGGGCGGCCGCGTCGACCAGCACGTCGTACCGCTTCTGCGGGTGCAGCCGGCCGACGGAGAGGATCAGCGGCCGGTCCTGGCCGACGCCGAACTCGGCGCGGACGGCGGCCCGGCGGCGGCGCGGCGCGGGCAGTGCCGGCGCGGCGACCGGGGCGAGCCGGGCGTCCGTCGCGCCCAGCGCGGCGGCCCGCTCGACCAGGTCGGCGGAGGCCCCGAGCGCCACCCGGGCGCCCCGGGCGACGACCCGCTCGACGAGGCGGGACACGCCGCCCCGCAGGCCGCCCGCGAGCACCGCGTTGTGCCAGGTGACCACGAGCGGGGCGGCCGGGCGGGCGAGCACGGCGACGAGCCCGGCCCGCAGGCCGTGGGCGTGCAGCACGTCGACCGGTTCGGCGGCGAGCGC
Source organism: Micromonospora sp. URMC 107 (assembly GCF_051386315.1). NCBI lineage: Bacteria > Bacillati > Actinomycetota > Actinomycetes > Micromonosporales > Micromonosporaceae > Micromonospora > Micromonospora sp. URMC 107. The sequence goes on along the minus strand of NZ_JBPQTK010000010.1, from coordinate 8,820 downwards.
CCGGCGCAGCGCGGTCACCGCCCGGGCGTCGGCCGGGGTCGGGCTGGCCGGGATCTCCACCGGCAGGAAGCGGGCGCCGGCGCCCGTGAAGTCGAACTGCTCCTGCGTCGCGGCGGGCCCGCAGACCAGCACGGAGGCGCCCGCGTCGGTCAGGCCCCGGGCCAGCGAGCGGACGTGCTGCCCGACGCCGCCGGTGCTGGAGGCGAGCAGCAGGGCCACCGTGCCGCGCCAACCGGGTGCCGGTGCCGTCACCGCGACCACCCCCGCCCGTCGGTCGCCGTCGGCCGGTCACCCGTCCTGCACCCGCTCACCGGGACACCGTCTCCTTCCCGCCACCCCGATCCGGGGGGATGTCTCCCTCGCCCGTCCCCTGGGCGGGGGCCGCCGGCCCACGCCGGCCCGTCCGGCCCAGCCGCCGGAGCACCCCGGCGAGCAGCGGCGTCACGTCCCGCCGGTCGACCAGCCAGACGACGGCAAGGAACACGACGCCGACCAGGGCTCCGGACAGCATGCCCTGCACGAGTGCGCCCGGTGTCGTCGGGGTGCCGCCGGCGGCCGTGTCGAGCCAGCGGGCGACGGCCGTTCCGGCGAGCGCGGCCAGGGTGCCGGCGAGCAGTCCGGCGGCGCCGGCCCGGGCCGCGCCGGCGAGCGCGGGGCGCCCGGTCGCGCGCCGCACCGCGACGAGCAGCAGGCCGCCGAGCAGCACCATCCCGACCGAGTTGGCCAGGGCGACCGCGAGCACCCGGTCCGCCACCGGCAGCAGGGCCGCCAGCGGCACCGCCGCCACCGGCACCGCCAGCCAGCCGGCGGTGATCGCGACGGTGGCGGGGCGGGTGTCCCCCCGGGCGTAGAGGGCGCGGGAGAGCACCGCGAAGAGGCCGTAGCCGAGCAGCCCGGGGGCGAAGCCGACGATGCCGGCGGCGGTGGAGCCCGGGTCGTCCGGGTAGAAGAACGCGGCGACCGGCGCGGCCGTGCCGATGAGGGCCGCCGCGCCGAGGCAGCTGAACAGCAGCACCCCGCGCACCGTCGAGGAGAGCGTGCGGCGGTAGTCCTCGTCCCGTCCCGCGGTGGCGGCGGCCGCCAGCGTCGGGTACGCCGCCACCGCCAGCGGCACCGCCAGCACCGCCCAGGGCAGCAGGTACATGGTCTGGGCCAGGTTGAACACCTGCGGCGAACCGGTCGGCCCACCGGAGACCCGCCTGAGCAGCACCAGGAGCGCGAGCTGCTGCGCGGTGACCGTCACCGCCCCGGCCATCGCCAACCCGCCGACCCGTGCCCGGGCGTCGGGCGGGAACGCGTAGCCGAAGCGAGGCCGCAGGCCCAACCGGCGCAGCGGGATCAGCAGCGACAGCGACAGCACCACCACGCCCAGCGTGGTGCCGGCGGAGAGGATCAGCTCGCCGCCGGGGCTCACCTGCGCGACGCCCACGCCTCGTCCCTCGGCGCCGCCGAAGGCGAGGTACACCACGATCACGGTGAGGCTGGACAGCAGCGGCGCGATCACCGGCCAGGCGAACCGGCGGTGCGCCTGGAGCACCCCGGTGAGCACGATGCCGACGCCGTAGAGCGGCAACTGCGGGGCGAAGACCCGCAGTTGCCGCGCGCCGGCCGCCAGTTCCGCCTCCGAGCGTCCCTCGCTCATCAGCGACACGACCGGGCCGGCCGCCACCGCCACCAGGACGGCCAGCGGCACCAGCAGGGTGACCGTCCAGGTGAGCAGGGCCCCGGTGGTGGCGGCCACCGCGCGCCGGTCGCCGGCCGCGACCGGCCCGGCCAGCAGCGGTACGACCAGGCTCGCCAGCGCGCCGCCGGCCACGATCTCGAAGATGATGTTCGGGACCGTGTTGGCGATCACGTACATGCCGCCGAGGTCGCTCTTCTGCACGACCCAGGTGAAGACGGCGGTACGGCCGAAGCCGGCGAGCCGGCTGACCACGGTGAGGACGGCGATGAGCGCGGCCGCTGCGGCGACACGGCCGGCGCCGGCGAGGGGTGCCGGGGTCGTCACGTCAGTCGGCGCGCCGGCCCAGTGCGTCGAGCTCGCGCAGCCCCGGGGTGCGCTGGATGACCTGGGTGAAGCTGACCTTCTCGCTGGCCGCGGTGAGGCCGGCGAGCACGGCGAGCAGGCCGGCCCGCCCGACCGGCCCGGTACGCGCGGCCAGCGCCACACCGAGCAGCGCGCCGAGCGCGTTCGCGCCGCTGTCGCCGAGCATCACGTCCTCGCCGAGGTCGGCGGGGAGCAGCCCGGCGGCGGCGCCGACGGCGCCGGCGGCGATCCCGCCGTGCGGGCCGCCGGCCAGCGGCGCGCCGAGCAGGAGGCCGGACTTCAGCGCCCGGCCGGGACGCAGGTCGAGCAGGTTGAGCAGGTTCGCCGTGCCGGCGATGACCCCGGCGCCGAGCAGCACGTCGACGCCCCGGCCCAGCGGGCCCTGCCGCTGGCGGCGCCGGTGCGCGGCGACCCGGGGGTCGGCGGCGAGCAGCGCGGCGGCACCGAGGCCCGCGGCCCCCACCCCGACGACCTTGACCATCCCGGCGGTGACGCGGCCCTCGCGCAGCGCGGCCAAATGCCCGGCGAAGCCCTTGGCCGCCTTCTGCTCCGGCCGGGCCCCGACCACGTCGTCGTAGAGCCCGACGGCCCCGGCGCCCACCCCGGCGACCAGGGCGGCGGCGCCCGACGGGCCGCTGGAGGCGCCGAACGCGCCCACCCCGGCCGCGCCGGCCGCGAGCGCGGGGCCGGCGGCCAGGCTCACCGTGCGACCGCGGAAGTTGGTCCGGTCGAGCGCGGGACCGGCCGGTGAGGTGCGCACCTCGCGCAGCGCGTACCGGACGGCGGCGGCGCCCGCGCCGGCGATCAGCAGTCGACCGAGCAGACTCACGCGTCTCCCTCCCGCCGTACGTCGGCGAAGCTGGATCCGGACACCGGGGTACGTCGTCGCATCACTGGGGCAGTCTAGGCAGCAGGGTGGCGTTGTCGGCGACGCCGTACTGCCCGGCCTTCTTCTCGGTGACCTGCTGCACCAGCGCGAGGGCGGTGACCAGCTGGCCCTGGACGGTGTTGGCGTTGTCGACGGTGGAGATGGTCTGCACCAGCACGGGGTCGCTCCGCACGGCGGCCACCAGGTTCCCGCCGGCCGAGCCGTTGCCGCCCACGACGATCGTCCCGGTGCGGTCGAACTGCTCGGCGACCTTGAGCACCGACTCGTCCTTCTTCGCCGAGTCCTTGTCCACGTACGGCTGCCCGCTGACCACGACGACGGCCTCCGCCGACGCGGTGACCCGGTCCTCCGTGGTCAGGTAGTTGGCGTTGGTGTACGCGGCCAGCACCGCCCGCCGGTCGGCCTCGCTGACCGGGGTCGCGCCGGGCGCCCGGTCGAGCAGCACGCTGGCCAGCAGCGCGGTCGACGTCTCCACCCCGTGCCCGTTGCCGGGCAGCCCGGCGGTCGGCGCGCTGGTGGGGCGCGCGGCGGTGACGGCCAGCTCCAGCAGGTTGTTGTTGTTGTCCGGGTTGATGAACTTGTCCTGCAGGTCGATGCGACCGGTCACCTGGGCCCCGGCGAGCTGGAGCATCTTGACCACGCCCTCGGTGTGGTCGCGCCCCGTGGGCAGGCTGACCACCAGCACCCGCTTGTTGGTCAGCGTGCCGGGCAGGACGACCTCGGCGATCTGGGCCGCGAACTCCTCCTCGAGCTCCAGCTCCTTCTCCATGTTCTGGACCGCCTGGCGCATCAGCTGGTTGTCCTTGCGCAGCCCGTTGACGTTCTCCTTGAGCGAGTCGGCCACCGGGCCGTTCAGGGCGGCGGTGCCGACCACCAGGCCGATCGCCAGCGCGAGGAAGACCGCGGTCAGGGACACCACGTGGTACCGGAAGTTGATCACACCTGCAGCCTCTTGATCGGTGGGACGCTAGAAAAGCTGTTCAAGCTGGAACACGAAATTGTTCCACCACTCGGAGACCACGCCCAAATACGCCTTGCCGACCGTGGAGACCGCCACCGCCGACGCCATCGCCGCGATCGCGGAGAGCACCAGCAGCAGCAGCGACGACCCGGAGATGCTCTGCCGGTAGAGCCGGCTCACACCCTTGGCGTCGACCAGCTTCCCGCCGACCTTGAGCCGGGTCAGGAACGTGGAGGCCATCCCGCCGCGGCCCTTGTCGAGGAACTCGACGAGCGTGGCGTGGGTGCCGACCGCGACCAGCAGCGAGGCGCCCTTCTCGTCGGCCAGCAGCATGGCCAGGTCCTCGCTGGTCGCCGCCGCCGGGAAGGTCACCGCCGGGACGCCGAGGCCGTTGACCCGGGCCAGGCCCGGCGCCCGGCCGTCCGGGTAGGCGTGCACGATCACCTCGGCGCCGCAGCGCAACACGTCGTCGGTGACCGAGTCCATGTCGCCGATGATCACGTCGGGCGTGTAGCCGGCCTCCACCAGCGCGTCCGCGCCGCCGTCCACGCCGATCAGGACCGGCTTGAACTCGCGGATGTAGGGACGCAGCACGTCCAGGTCGGCCTTGTAGTCGTAGCCGCGCACCACGATCAGGCAGTGCCGCCCCTGCATCTCGGTCTGGATCTCGGGCACGCCGACGCCGTCGAGGAGCAGGTCGCGCTCCTGGCGGAGGTAGTCCATCGTGTTGGCGGCGAACGCCTCCAACTGGACCGAGAGCCCCTCCCGGGCGTCGGCCATCGACTTGGCCACCGTCTCGGCGTCCTGAAGGCTGCCGTGTGCCACCGGCTCGTCGCCGACGAAGACGGTGTTGCCCTCGATCCGCACGGTGTCGCCCTCGCGGATCCGCTCGAAGACCCCCTCCCCCAGGTCGTCCAGGAGCGGGATGCCGGCGGCCACCAGCACCTCCGGGCCCAGGTTGGGGTAGCGGCCGGAGACCGAGGGCTTCGCGTTGAGCACGGCACCGACACCGACGGCGACGAGCGAATCGGCGGCCACCCGGTCGAGGTCGACGTGGTCGATGACCGCGATGTCGCCGGGGCGGAGCCGGCCGACCAGGCGTTTTGTCCGGCGGTCGAGGCGCGCGGTGCCGAGGATCCTGCCCGGTTCCGCGCTCCGGGTCCGGCGCAACGTGGGTAGACGCATCGTGACCATCCTGGCATGTGAGGCAGGCAATTCTGTCGCGACATGCCTGGGCAGGGGCCGCCTACCCAGGGAAGCACACTAACGCGCAGGCCGGTGTGCCTGTGCTCACAATCGCCGACCTCACGGGCGCCTCTCCCGGGCCGCCACGGCGAGAAGCTCCTCGGCGTGCGCGATACCCAGGTCGGAGTCCGGCAGACCCGCGAGCATCCGGGCCAGCTCCCGCGCGCGCTCGGTGTCCTCCACCACCCGGACCCCGCTCGTGGTGACCGCCCCGCCCGTGTCCTTCGCCACCACCAGGTGCCGGTCGGCGAACGCCGCCACCTGCGGCAGGTGGGTGACGACCAGCACCTGGTGGCTGCGGGCCAGCCGGGCCAGGCGCCGGCCGATCTCCACCGCGGCCTGGCCGCCGACCCCGGCGTCGACCTCGTCGAAGACCAGCGTGGGCGGCCCGCCCGAACCGGCGAAGACCACCTCGATGGCGAGCATCACCCGGGACAGCTCACCGCCGGAGGCGCCGCGCTGCAACGGCAGCGAGGGCGCGCCCGGGTGGGCCAGCAGGCGCAGCTCGACCTCGTCGCCGCCGTCGGGGCCGACGCCGACCTCGGTGCCGTTGACCGGCAGGGTCGGCTCGGCGCGGCCGGCCGCGCGGGGCAGCACCGCCACCTCGATCCGGGCGTGCGGCATGGCCAGCCCGGCCAGCTCGACGGTGACCTGCTCGGCGAAGCGGCTCGCCGCCTCCTGCCGCGACGTCGACACCCGGCCGGCCAGCTCGGCCACCTCACCGGCCAGCCGGGAGGCCTCCCGGTCCAGCTCGTCCAGGAGGTCGTCGGAGGTGTCCAGGTCGGACAGCCGGCTGCGGGCCCGCTCGGCCCAGGCGATCACCCCGTCGACGTCGTCGGCGTACTTGCGGGTGAGCGCGCGCAGCGCCGCCCGCCGCTCGTAGACGGTCTGCAACCGGGCCGGGTCGGCGTCCAGCGCGGCGAGGTAGGCCGACAGCTCGGCGGAGACGTCCGTGACGAGCGTCGCCGCCTCCTCCAGCCGCCCCGCCAGCTCACCCAGCGCCGGGTCGGTGCCTGCCTGCGCCTCCAGGGTGCGGCGGGCGGTGCCGAGCAGCGCCGCCGCGTCCGGGGTCTCGTCGGTCGCCTCCACGCCGCCGGCCACGCACTGGTGGGCCACCTGCGCCGCGGTGCGCAGCCCCTCGGCGTGCTCCAGCCGCTGCGCCTCCGCCTTCAGCTCGTCGTCCTCGCCGGGCTGCGGGTCTACCCGGGTAATCTCGTCCAGGCCGAGGCGCAGCAGGTCCGCCTCCTGGTTGCGCTCGCGGGCGTTGCGCCGCCGGTCGGTCAGGTCGTCGACCACCGCGCGCCAGCGGGCGTACGCCTCGCGCAGCGCGTCGAGCAGCTTCTCGTGCTCCGGGCCGGCGAAGCGGTCCAGCGCGGCCCGCTGCTCGGCCGGCCGCAGCAGCCGCAGCTGGTCGGACTGGCCGTGCACCGCCACCGCCTGCTCGCCCACCTCGCCGAGCATCGACACCGGCATGCTCCGCCCGCCCAGGTGTGCCCGGGAGCGGCCCTCCACGGTGACGGTGCGGCTCAGCAGCACCGAGCCGTCCTCGTCGGGCTCGCCGCCCGCGTCGGTGATCCGCGCGTGCACGGTGGCGGCGACGCGGCCCTCGAGCCTCAGCCGGCCCTCGACCACCGCCCGGCCCGGCTGGGCGCGGACCCGCCCGGCGTCGGCACGCCCCCCGAAGAGCAGGCCGAGGCCGGTGACCACCATGGTCTTGCCCGCACCGGTCTCGCCGGTGATGACGTTCATGCCGCCGGTCAGCGGCAGCGTGGTGTCCTCGATGACGCCCAGTCCGGTGATGCGCAGCTCTTCCAGCACAGCAACCGACAGTAGACGCGGCCCCCGACAGTTGACCAGCCGGCGTGGCCGCGTCGGTGCGTCCGCCCGCCGACAGCGCCGCCGGGGCGGCCCGGGCGCGGCCGGTGGGCGCCGGCCCGCCCCGCGGTCACCGGCGGTTGCCGCGCCAGCCGTGCACGGGCAGGTCGAACTTCGCCACCAGCCGGTCGGTGAACGGGCGGTCCCGCAGCCGCACGACGCGCACCGGCAGCGCGCCGCGCCGCACGGTGACCCGCGCCCCGGGCGGCAGGTCGTAGACCCGCCGGCCGTCGCAGGACATCACCGCGAGGGTGGTGAACGGGTCGACGGTGATGGCGAACGTGGAGGTGGGCGCGGTGACCAGCGGGCGGCTGAACAGCGCGTGCGCGCTGATCGGCACCAGCAGCAGGGCCTCCACCTCCGGCCAGACCACCGGCCCGCCGCCGGAGAAGGCGTACGCCGTCGAGCCGGTGGGGGTGGCGCAGACCACCCCGTCGCAGCCGTACCGGGACAGCGGGCGGCCGTCCACGTCGACGAGCAGCTCCAACATCTGGGCGCGCTCGCCCTTCTCGACGCTGATCTCGTTGAGCGCCCAGGACTCGATGGTCGGGCCGCCGTCGAACTCGGCGGTCACGTCGAGGGTGAGCCGCTCGTCGACGGTGTAGTTGCGCTCGACCACGTCGCGTACCGCGCTGTCCAGGTCGTCGATCTCGGCCTCGGCGAGGAAGCCGACCTTGCCGAGGTTGATGCCGAGCAGCGGCACCTTCGCCGGCCGGGCCAGTTCCGCCGCGCGCAGGAAGGTGCCGTCCCCACCGAGCGCGAAGACGATCTCCGCGCCCTCGGCCGCCTCCAGGCCCGTCACCGGGACCACCTCGGGCAGGTCGAGGTCGTCGGCCTCCTCGGCCACGACCCGCACCTCGAAGCCGGCCGAGGTCAGGTCGGCGGCGACGGCGCGGGCGTGCTCGGTGCTGCGCCGGCGGCCGGTGTGCGTCACCAGCAGGGCCGTGCGGCTCACCGGGACGGCCGTCCCGTCGCGCCCGCACGAATCCCGCGCGGCACGCCCGCGACCGCGGGGCTCGCCAGCTCACTCACCCGGCCACCTCCTCCGTCGCCGCGTCCGGCTGGTCGCCGGACGGCGCCGGGCCACCCGGCCCGGCGGTCACCACCGCGCGCACCCGCTCCGGGTCGGCCGGCGGTGCGCCCCGGCGTAACCATACGAAGAACTCGACGTTGCCGCTCGGCCCCGGCAGCGGGCTCGCGGCCACGTCGGCGAGGCCGAGGTCGAGCCGGGCCGCCGCGGCGGCCACGTCGAGCACGGCCTCCGCCCGCAGCAGCGGGTCGCGGACCACCCCGCCGGTCCCGACCCGCTCCTTGCCGACCTCGAACTGCGGCTTCACCATCAGCGCGAGGTCGCCGTCGGGCCGGGTGCAGCCGGCCAGCGCCGGCAGCACCAGCCGCAGCGAGATGAACGACAGGTCGGCGACCGTGAGGTCGACCGGCCCGTCGATGACCTCCGGCGTCAGCGTACGGACGTTGGTGCGCTCGAAGACCCGCACCCGGGGGTCGTTGCGCAGCGGCCAGGCGAGCTGCCCGTAGCCGACGTCGACCGCGACCACCTCCGCCGCGTCGGCGCGCAGCAGCACGTCCGTGAAGCCGCCCGTGGAGGCGCCGGCGTCCAGGCACCGGCGGCCGGCCACCGTCAGTCCGCCCGGGGCGAAGGCGGCCAGCGCGCCGGCCAGCTTGTGCCCGCCCCGGGAGACGTACTCCGAGCTGGGGTCCTCGCCGGTGACCAGGAGCGGATCGGCGGGGTCGACCATCGCGGCGGGCTTGCGGGCCGGCACGCCGCGCAGCTGGACCCGGCCG
>NZ_JBPQTK010000009.1:0-90029 GCF_051386315.1 Micromonospora sp. URMC 107 | reverse complement strand
CCCCCCCCCCCCCCCCCCACCGGTCAGACGTAGCGTTCGAGGATCGACGCCTCGGCGAGCCGGGACAGCCCCTCGCGGACGCCCCGGGCGCGCGCGTCGCCGACTCCCTCGACGGCCTGGAGATCCTCGACCGTGGCGCCCAGCAGGCGCTGGAGGCTGCCGAAGTGCACGACGAGGCGGTCGACCACGGCCACCGGCAGCCGGGGCACCTTGGCCAGCAGCCGGAAGCCGCGCGGGCTGACCGCCGCGTCGAGCGCGTCGGACGCGGCCGGGTAGCCGATCGCCTTGGCGACCGCGACCAGGTCGATCAGCTCGGTCGCGCCGAGCAGGTCGAGCTCCACCAGCGCCTCGTCGAGGGTGCGGGACTTCCGGCCGGACGGCAGGTAGTCCCGGATCACCAGGGTGCGGTCGGCGTCGACGCCGGCCATCAGCTCGTCGAGCTGGAGGGCCAGCAGGCGGCCGTCGGTGCCCAGTTCCACCACGTAGCCGGCGATCTCGTCGGCGATCCGGCGGACCATCTCCAGCCGCTGCACCACGGCGACCGCGTCCCGTACGGTGACCAGGTCCTCGATCTCCAGGGCGGAGAGCGTGCCGGAGACCTCGTCCAGCCGGAGCTTGTAGCGCTCCAGCGTGGCGAGCGCCTGGTTGGCGCGGGACAGGATCGCCGCCGAGTCGTCCAGCACGTGCCGCTGGCCGTTGACGTAGAGGCTGATGATCCGCATCGACTGGCTGACCGAGATGACCGGGTAGCCCGTCTGCCGGGCGACCCGCTCCGCCGTGCGGTGCCGGGTGCCGGACTCCTCGGTCGGGATGGTCGGGTCGGGCATCAGGTGCACGGCGGCCCGCACGATCCGGGTGCCGTCGCTGGAGAGCACGACCGCGCCGTCCATCTTGCACAGCTCACGCACGCGGGTCGCGGAGAACTCGACGTCGAGCGGGAACCCGCCGGTGCAGAGACCCTCGACCACCTTGTCGTAGCCGAGGACGATCAGGGCGCCCGTCCGGCCGCGCAGGATGCGCTCGAGGCCGTCGCGCAGCGCGGTGCCCGGGGCCATCAGGGCCAGGTTCGCCCGCAACGGGTCGCCGGCGCCCCCGGCGCCGCCGGTCACGCTCACGCTGATCGGGCGGGCGGGCGAGCCCACGGCGCCGGTGCGGGCGTGAGGCGTCGCACCGGCAGGCTTGGCGGTGTCGCGGTCGATCGGCACGGGCACAGTCTACGGACTGCCCTGCGGTGGGTGCTGTCGTGGTTACTGTGATGTGTCACGATGCCCCGCCTCGCCCGGAGCGTGGGCCGGAGTCCGTGCTGTCCGTTATCGGGCCGGGCGCTCCGCCGGCCGCCACCGGCGGTCACTCGGCCGACGCCCGGGCGACGGCCTGGAGCGCCGAACGCACGTCGGTCACCTCGAGCACCCGCATGTGCTCGGGCGTGACGCCGGTGCTCTCGGGGCCGCAGCCGGTCGGCACCAGCGCGAGCCGGAACCCGAGCCGGGCCGCCTCGGCCAGCCGGCGCGGCACCGCGCCGACGCGGCGCACCTCGCCGGTCAGGCCGACCTCGCCGATCGCCACCAGGTGCGGCGCGATGGCCAGGTTGAGCCCGCCCGAGGCGACGGCGAGGGCGACGGCCAGGTCGGCCGCCGGCTCCACCACCCGGATGCCGCCGACGGTGGCCGCGAAGACCTCCCGGTCGTGCAGGGTCAGGCGTTCGGTGCGCCGCTGGAGCACGGCCAGCACCATCGCGAGCCGGGCCGAGTCGAGCCCCGAGACCGTCCGCCGGGGCGAGCCGGCCACGGTCGCGCCGATCAGCGCCTGCACCTCGGTGACGAGCGCCCGGCGCCCCTCCATCGCCACCGTGACGCAGGTGCCGGGCACCGGCTCCGAATAGCGGGTCAGGAAGAGCCCGGACGGGTCGGCCAGGCTGCTGATGCCGCCCTCGTGCATCTCGAAGCAGCCCACCTCGTCGGCGGCGCCGAACCGGTTCTTCACACCGCGCACCATCCGCAGCGAGGAGTGCTTGTCGCCCTCGAAGTGCAGCACCACGTCGACCAGGTGCTCCAGCACCCGGGGACCGGCCACCTGGCCGTCCTTGGTGACGTGGCCGACCAGCACGGTGGCGATGCCGCGCTCCTTGGCCACCGAGACCAGGGCGGCGGTGACCGCCCGCACCTGGGTCACCCCGCCGGACACCCCCTCGGCGCCGGTGGTGGAGATGGTCTGCACCGAGTCGAGCACCAGCAGGCCCGGCTTGACCGCGTCGAGGTGACCGAGCACGGCGGCGAGGTCGCTCTCGGCCGCGAGGTAGAGCTGGTCGTGCAGGGTGCCCATCCGCTCGGCGCGCAGCCGGACCTGGCTGACCGACTCCTCGCCGCTGACCACCAGGGACGGGCTGCCGGCGCCGGCCGCCCACTGCTGGGCCACGTCGAGCAGCAGGGTGGACTTGCCGACCCCCGGCTCGCCGGCGAGCAGCACCACCGCGCCGGGGACCAGGCCGCCACCGAGGACCCGGTCGAGCTCGCTGACCCCGGTGGGGCGGGCCCGTGCCGGCGCGGCGCTGATGGTGGCGATCGGCCGGGCCGGCTCGGCCGGCATCCGGGAGCTGACCACCTTTCCGGAGACCGTCGGGCCGGTGACCGTGCACTCGACCACCGAGCCCCACTCGCCGCACTCCGGGCAACGCCCCACCCACTTCGGTGGCTGGTGCCCGCAGGCGTCGCACTCGTAGGCCGGCCGGGGCTCGCGGGCGGCGGCGCGTCCGCGCCCGCCGACCCCGCCGGCGCGGGAGGAGGCCGATCGTGAGGTGGTCACACCGGGACGTTAGTACCCGGGTACGACGAAGACACCGCCGGCGTGGCGGTCACCACGCCGACGGTGTCGTCGGTCTGACAGGGCGGGGTCAGTGGCCGCCGTCCTCCTGGCCCTCGTAGCCGCCCTCCCGCTCGATGATCGGCGACGGGGGCGCCGCCGGGGTGAGCGGCACGGCGACGGGCGCGGGGCCGGTGAGCGTGACGCCGTTGCCGAAGTCGAAGGTCACGAAGACGTTCTGGCCGGAGCGCAGCGCCTCGTTCAGGCCGACGAGCTGGAAGAACCGGTCGGACCCGGTGTTGAGCTGCACGTAGCTCAGCGGCGGGATCTCGACCCGGGCCGGCTCGCCGGCCGGCGCGGCCGGGCTCTCCGGCGCGGCCGGGCTCTCGGTGGCGCCCGGGCTGGCCGAACCCGACGGGCTTCCGGTGGCGCCCGGGCTGGCCGGCGCCGACGGGTCGGGCGACGGCGACCCGCTCGGGGACGCCGACGGGCTGGCGGTCGCGCCGGCGCCGGTGATCACCACCTCGCGGGCGCTGTCGGTGGTCACGGTCACGGTGACCGGGTTTCGCGAGTCGTTGTAGATCACGGCGTTCAGGACGGCGTTGGCACCCGCCTGGTAACCCTCGGTGCCGGGGAACTCGACCAGCAGGCCGCGGACCGCGTACTCGCCGTTGCGGGCCGACAGGTTGACGCCCTGGACCGACGGCTCCTTGTTGGCGGTCTCGGAGACCTGGCCGGCGCCGCAGCCGGACAGCAGCAGCCCGGTCGCCGCGGCCATCCCGGACAGCAGCAGGGCCGCCCGCCGGGAACCCCTGATCGAGCGCGTCACGTCGGTCCTCCTCGTCACGATCCCACCCGGTGCTCACGCCGGGGGTGGTGGCCCTGCCCGCGCAGACCGCGCTCCAGGGTAGTTGGGCCTGATCCACCCCCGCACGCCGACCCGGAGATGCCACCGGAGGGGGCGCGCGTCACACCAGTCGGCCGCTCGTGACCAGCAGGACGACGTCGATGAGGGCGACCAGCATCACGGCCCGGAAGGCGGCCACCTGCCGGCCTCCGGCCCGGGCTGCGGCGCGCCCGCCGTACCAGCTCAGCGGCGGCACCACGACGGCGGTCGCGACCGCGGCGACGCCGACGCCCGACGGCGGCCCGGGTGGCCCGAGGGCCAGCGTGGCGGTCGCCGCGAGCAGCAGCAGCGCGGCGGCGGCGCGGCTGCCGGCCGGACCCAGCCGGTGCGGCAGCCCGCGCACCCCCGTCCGGGCGTCGTCGGCCAGGTCGGGCAGGACGTTGGCGAAGTGCGCCCCGGCGCCCAGGCAGGCCGCGGCGGCGACCAGCCAGACCGGCGGGACCACCGCCCCGGGCAGCGCCAGCACGACGAAGGCGGGCAGCGAACCGAAGGAGACCGCGTAGGGCAGCACCGAGACCGGGGTCGACTTCAGCGGCCAGTCGTAGAGCAGCGCGGAGAGCAGCCCGAGGGTGGCGCAGAGCGCGGCGGCCGGGCCGGTCGCCAGCGCCAGCGCCGGGGTGGCGAGCGCGGCCACCGTCGCGGCCACGGCCGTCGCGCGCCGGCCCACGGCGCCGGCGGCGACCGGTTTGTCGGTACGCCCCACCGTGGCGTCCCGCTCCGCGTCGAGCGCGTCGTTGGCCCAGCCGACGGCGAGCTGGCTGGACGCCACGGTGAGCACCACGGCGAGGATCCCGACGGGCCGGTGCCCGACGCCCCACGCCAGCAGCCCGGCCACCGTGGTGACCGCGGCGGCCGGCTCCGGGTGACTCGCCCTGACCAGCCCTAGCACCGTTGGCGACATGAGGAAAGTCTGGTCGTTACCGGGCAGTCGTGCCACGCTCGGTCCATGCCAGACGCGGGCCGCACCCTGCCACGCAACGATCCGCGCCAGTACGACGACCTGGCCGGCGAGTGGTGGCGGCCGGACGGCGCGTTCGCGATGCTGCACTGGCTGGCCGAGGCCCGCGCGGCGCTGGTGCCGACGGCGTCCCGCCCCGGTGCCCTCCTCGTCGACCTCGGCTGCGGCGCCGGGCTGCTCGCCCCGCACTTGGCCGGCAAGGGCTACCGGCACGTGGGCGTCGACCTCACCCGGTCGGCCCTGGAGCAGGCCGCCGCGCACGGGGTGAGCGTCGTCAACGGCGACGTCACCGCCGTGCCGCTGGCGGACGGCTGCGCCGACGTGGTCGCCGCGGGCGAGTTGCTGGAGCACGTGCCGGACTGGCGGCGCGCGGTGGCCGAGGCGTGCCGGCTGCTGCGGCCCGGCGGCCTGCTCGTCCTGGACACGTTGAACGACACGGCGCTGAGCCGGCTGCTCGCCGTGCGGATCGCCGAGCGGCTGCCCACGGTGCCGACGGGCATCCACGATCCACGGTTGTTCGTGGACGCCCGGGCGCTGGTGACCGAGTGCTCCCGGCACGGTGTCGACCTGCGGCTGCGGGGCATCCGGCCGGGGGTGCCCGGCCTGCTCGGCTGGCTGGTCCGCCGGATGCGCGCCGCCGACCGTCCGGACGCGGTCCCGGGCGGCCGTCCGCACGCGACGGTCGCCGGCCCGACGCCGCGGATCGTGCCGACGTGGTCGACCGCCGTGCTCTACCAGGGGCGTGGTCGACGGAGCGGATAGCGGTGCCCGTCCCTGGGTAGGGAGAGGGCCGAGAAGGGGGCTGTATGACGCAGCACGCGCTGGAGGCGGCTCGCCGCCTGGCACCGAGGCTGGCCGCCCGGGCGGCGGAGCACGACCGGGACGGCTCGTTCCCGGTCGAGGACTTCCGGGACCTGCGCGAGGCCGGGCTCTTCGGCCTGATGGTGCCCACCGCGCTCGGCGGGATGGGCGCCACCTTCGCCGAGTACGCCGCGGTCGCCACCGAGCTGGCCCGGGGCAACGGCGCGACGGCCCTGGTCTTCAACATGCACGCCTCGGTCACCGGTGCGCTCGGCGCGGTGACCGAGGAGCTGGCCGAGGCGCTCGGGGTGCCGGACGAGGCGCTGGCCGCCCGGGACCGGCTGCTGAGCGCCGCCGCGCAGGGCTCCTGGTACGCCGTGGCGATGAGCGAGCGCGGCGCCGGCGCCCGGCTCTCCCAGCTGAGCACCGTCTACGAGCCGACCGACGGCGGTTGGCACCTCAAGGGCAGCAAGACGTTCTGTTCCGGGGCCGGGCACGCGGACGGCTACCTGGTGGCCGCCCGCAGCGCCGCCGACCAGTCGGTGGTCTCCCAGTTCCTGGTGCCGGCCGGCGACGGGCTGACCGTCGAGCCCACCTGGGACTCGCTCGGCATGCGCGCGACCTCATCGCACGACCTGCACCTGGACGTGGCCGTGCCGGCCGACCGGCTGCTCGGGGGCGTGGAGGGGCTGGCCCTGGTGGTCGCCCAGCTCATGCCGCACTGGCTGGTGGCCAGCTACGCCGCCGTCTACGTCGGGGTCGCCCGGGCGGCGGTCGACGCGGCGGCCGAGCACCTGAACGCCCGCAACCTCGCCGGCCTGCCGGCGGTCCGGTCCCGTCTCGGCCGGGCCGACGCGGCGGTGGCGGCGGCGCAGCTGGTGGTCGCCGAGGCGGCCCGCCGGGTGGACGAGGCGCCGGGCGACGCGGAGACCAACCGCTGGGTCTGGCGGGCCAAGCTGCTCGCCGGCACCACCGCCGCCGAGGTGGCGGCGTCCATGCTGGAGGCGGCCGGCACGTCCGCCACCCGGCGGGGGCATCCGCTGGAGCGGCTCTACCGGGACGCCCGCTGCGGCTCCCTGCACCCGGCGACGTCGGACGTCTGCGCGGACTGGCTCGGCATCGCCGCGCTGGGCGGCGACCCGGACCGCGACACGACGGTCCCTCGTTGGTGAGCGTGGGGAGTCCGTCGAGGCGGCGGACGCGCGGGCGCACGGCGCGGGGGGCCCGTCCAGGGGCGGGGTGGGCCGCCCGCTGCGCAAGGCCGGACGAGAGGTGGGCATGGTGGCCGTACCGGTGATCGCGGGGCTGGGGACGGCACACCCGCCGTCGGCCGCGCAGGACGACCTGTGGGAGGGCTTCTTCTCGAAGCACTTCTCCGGCAGCACGCGCGCGCTGGCGCAGCGGATCTTCGCGCACTCGGGGGTCACCCGCCGCCAGGCCGCCGTGAACCCGTTGCTGGAGGACGTCTCCGACTGGCCGACGGAGCGGCGGATGCGCCGCTACCTGGTCGAGGCGCTGCCGCTGGGCAAGGAGGCGGTGGGCCGGGCGCTGACCGCCGCCGGCCTGTCCGCCGGCGACGTCGGGCTCTTCGTCGTCTGCTCGTGCACCGGGTACGCCACCCCGGGGCTGGACATCCTGCTCGCCCGGGACCTGGGCATGGCCCCGGACACGCAGCGCATGTTCGTCGGGCACATGGGCTGTTACGCCGCACTGCCGGGGCTGGGCGCGGCGAGCGACTTCGTCACCGCCCGGGGCCGGCCCGCGCTGCTGCTCTGCGCGGAGCTGACCAGCCTGCACATCCAGCCCTCCAACGCCCGGGTGGACACCCAGCAGATCGTCTCCCACGCGCTCTTCTCGGACGCCGCGGTCGCCGCCGTGGTCGTCCCCGGCGGCCGGGGGTACGCGCTGCGCGAGGTCGCCTCCGTCACGGACACCTCGACGGCCGACCACATGACCTGGGACGTCACCGACACGGGCTTCCGGATGGGGCTGTCGCCGAAGGTGCCGCAGGTGCTCTCCACGCACGTCCGGGGCCTGGTCGAGGGGCTGCTGGCCCGGCACGGCACGACGCTGTCCGAGCTGGACGGCTGGGCGGTGCACCCGGGCGGGCCGCGCATCCTGAACGTGGTCGAGCGGGAGCTGGCCCTGCCGCCGGAGGGCCTGGCGGCGTCCCGGGCGACGCTGGACGAGCACGGCAACTGCTCGTCGCCGACGGTGCTGCTGATCCTGGACCGGCTGCGCCGGGCCGCGTCGCCGCCGCGCCGGGTGGTGATGCTGGCGTTCGGCCCGGGCCTGACCCTCTACGCCGCGTTGCTCGAACGACAGGAGTGAACCGTCGCGCGTGCGGTTACCCTCTGGTGATGGACGCCGATGCGGCAGACCGGCCGGAATCCGGGCCGGACGCGGGTGAGCACGCGACTCCCGTCGGGGCCGACGACCGGCTGCGCATCGCCGTACTGGCGGTGGCGGGGCTGGCCGCGCTGGTCGGCGGAGGCTGGTGGTGGCAGGCCGAGGCGCCCCGCACCGGACCGGTCGGCGTCGCTTCGAGCGCCGCACCGCGGGTCGGGGGCGGGTCCGCGGCGGCCCGGGTCCAGGCCGTCCCGCCGGAAGGGCCGGTGAGAGCGAGCAGCTTCTGGCTCGTCGACCCGAAGACCGGCGACGCGACCAGGACGGACCCGCGCAGCGGCCTCACCTTCCGGGTCGACCCGCGCAACGGCGACGCGGTCCGGGCCGACGTCGGGCCCGCGGGCCCGGACGCCCGCCGGTTCATGGACGGACGGCTCGACGAGGCCGCGCGGGGCAGCCGGCTGGACCCGTTCCCCGACACGGTCTGGTCCGCTCAAGGTCGGCTGGGCCCTGCGGAGGGGCTCGTCAAACACGCCTCCGCCGAGGGCGGGGCCCGGCACCTGCTGCAGTTCCGCTGCGTCGGCCCCGGCGAGCTGTTGATCGTGATCGACGGGGCCCGGGCGGCGGACCCGATCACCAGCGCCTGCGACGGCTCGGTCACCTCGACGGCGGTCACCGGGAGGGGCGGGCCGTTCCAGGTCTCGCTGTCGAGCGCCAACGCCGAGCCGCTCCGGGTCGAGGCGCAGCTGGTCGCCCTGCCCTGACCCCGCCTCCGCGCCCGCCGGGTGTCCAGAGCGCACCGGCGGGTGGCGTCGTCGCACGGGTGGCAGCGGGGCCGGGGGCGGTGCATCGGGCGGTGGAGGGCGCGTCCGCTCAGGCGAGGCGGGCCAGGTCGGCGCGGTAGTCCTCGGCGGAGCGCACCTCGGGCACCACCTTGACGAGGACGCCGGCCCGGTCCACCAGCAGCGCGGTGGCGGCGCCGGGGCGGGCCGGCAGGTGCAGGAACGCCCGCAGCCCGCCGGCCGGGTCGGCGAGCGGTCGCACGGTCGCCCCGGCGGGCGGCGTGACGCGTACGGGCCGGTCGCCGGCGACGGTGACCACCGTCACGCCGGCCGGCGCCAGGGTGGCGGCGGCGGCCACGTCCAGCGGGCAGGGACAGCCGTCCACCAGGATGATCATCGCCGGCACCAGTGCGCGCAGGGGCACCGGTGACTGCCCCGCGTCGACCAGGTCCAGCGCGGGCAGCGGCCGTCCGGCCGACCCGGCCGGCGGCGCGTACGGGGTGGCGGCGGGCTCCGGGGCGGACCGGCCGGACCGGGGCCAGGTGACCGCCGCGAGGCCGGCCAGGGTGGTCAGCACCGCCACCAGCAGCACCAGCAGGGGCAGGGCGAGCGGGGAGCG
Source organism: Micromonospora sp. URMC 107 (assembly GCF_051386315.1). Classification (NCBI taxonomy): domain Bacteria; kingdom Bacillati; phylum Actinomycetota; class Actinomycetes; order Micromonosporales; family Micromonosporaceae; genus Micromonospora; species Micromonospora sp. URMC 107. The sequence continues at coordinate 80,817 of NZ_JBPQTK010000009.1, read as the reverse complement.
GGCTGCCCGGCGCGCGGCGGCGCGGCGGGGCCTCGCGTGCAGTTCGCGGCGGATCTGCTCGGCCTCGGCGGCCAGGGCGGAGGCGTCGTCCGGCACGACCACCCGACCCCACTCCGGCGGCAGGTCGGGCAGTCCGGGGCCGTCTGCGTCGGGCTTGCCCATCGGACCCCCAAGACGTCTCGGCGAGCGGACAGCGGCTCGACCTCCAGCGTCCCGCACCGGACGGGCTGCCGCTACACCTGGGCGCGTACCCGGCCGGCCGGCTACCATGGGAGGAGCGCATAGCCCTTGATCTCGACGTTCGCGTCACTCGTACCGGGACGTCATCTGAGCGTTACGGAGCGTGGTCAAACCACCGGTTTGGCGGCCTGTCAAGCTGAAGAAATACCTCTCACAGGGCCCCTGAGCTGCGCCAACGGTCAGGACAGCGGTGAGACATCGGTGCCTGAGCGTGTTACCCTAGACACAGCGAAAGGGGTTTCGAACCTATGGTTTTCAGTGTCGGCGAGACCGTTGTTTACCCCCACCACGGGGCCGCACTCATCGAGGCAATCGAGACTCGGGTCATCAAGGGCGAGCCTAAGCAATACCTCGTCCTGAGGGTCGCACAGGGTGACCTGACGGTCCGGGTGCCCGCCGAGAACGCCGAGATCGTGGGTGTGCGCGAGGTGGTCGGCGAAGAGGGCCTCGGCAAGGTCTTCGACGTGCTCCGTGCACCGCACACCGAGGAGCCGACCAACTGGTCGCGGCGTTACAAGGCGAATCTGGAGAAGCTGGCCTCCGGTAACCCGCTGAAGGTTGCCGAGGTCGTGCGCGACCTGTGGCGCCGGGAGCGGGAGCGGGGTCTCTCCGCGGGTGAGAAGCGCATGCTGGCGAAGGCCCGCGACATTCTCGTCGGCGAGGTCGCGCTGGCCGAGAAGAGCACCAAGGACGAGGCGGAGACGCTGCTCGACAAGGTCCTCACCGAGGCCTAGTCCCCACAGCATCGTCGTACCCGATTCGTAGTGAACAAACCACCGAGGACCGCGACGTGACCGCGCAGCTCAATCCGCGCGGTGACGTCGCGGTCCTCGTGCCTGCGGCCGGTGCCGGCGTGCGGCTCGGCCCCGGCCGGCCCAAGGCGTTGCGCCTGCTCGGCGGCGAGCCACTGCTGGTGCACGCCGTCCGCCGGCTCGCCGCCGCGCCGTCGGTGCACACCATCGTCGTGGCCGCTCCGGCCGCCGAGGTGGCGGCGGTGCGCGACCTGCTCGCCCCGGTCGCCCCGGTGACCGTGGTGCCCGGCGGCGCCGAGCGGCAGGCGTCGGTCGCCGCGGCCCTCGCCGCGGTGCCCGCCGGCCCGGAGATCGTCCTCGTGCACGACGCGGCCCGGGCGCTGACCCCGCCCGATCTGGTGGAGTCCGTCGCGGCGGCGGTCCGCGCCGGGAGCGACGCGGTGATCCCGGTGCTTCCCGTGGTCGACACGATCAAGGAGGTCGGCGCCGACGAGGTCGTCCTCGGCACCGTCGACCGCTCCGCGCTGCGGGCGGTGCAGACCCCGCAGGGCTTCCGGCGGGCGGTGCTGACGGCCGCGCACGCCGCCGCCGGCGACCCGCTCACCGACGACGCCGGCCTGGTCGAGAAGCAGGGCGTCCCGGTGTCCTGCGTTCCCGGCTCGGAGTACGCGCTGAAGGTCACCCGCCCGTTCGACCTGGCGCTGGCCGAGCACCTGCTCGCCACCGGCGCCTGACGCGTACCCTCTTCGCATGATCGTTCCCCGGGTGGCCATCGGCACCGACGTGCACGCCTTCGAGGCGGGCCGGCCGTGCTGGGTGGCCGGTCTGCTCTGGCCCGACCAGGACGGCCTGGCCGGGCACTCGGACGCCGACGTGGCCGCGCACGCCGCCTGCAACGCGCTGCTCTCGGCGGCCGGCCTCGGTGACCTGGGCGCCAACTTCGGGGTGGGGCAGCCCGAGTGGGCCGGCGCGTCGGGCGTCGCCCTGCTCGGCGAGAGCGCCCGCCGGGTGCGGGCCGCCGGCTTCGCGATCGGCAACGTGTCCGTGCAGGTGATCGGCAACCGGCCCAAGATCGGGCCGCGCCGCGAGGAGGCCCAGCGGGTGCTCTCCGAGGCGGTCGGCGCGCCGGTGACCGTCTCCGCGGCCACCACCGACGGCCTCGGCTTCCCCGGGCGCGGCGAGGGCCTCACCGGCATCGCGGTGGCCCTGGTGTACGAGGCTCCGGCCGCCTAGGCTCGCCGCGATGTCCAGCGACGCCACCTCCGACCGCTCCGCCTTCGACGGCTACGTCCAGCGCGCCCAGCTCCTGGCCGAGCTGGGCCGCTACGACGAGGCCGCGGGCGAGCTCTCGTACGCCGTCGCGCTCGAACCGGCCAGTGCCGGGGCGCTGACCATGCTCTCCCGGGTGCACCTCGCGGCCGGCCGGCCGACCGAGGCGCTCACCGCCGCCGACGCCGCGGTCGCCGCCGCCCCCGAGGCCGTGCCGGCGCTGGTCGCCCGCGCGCTGGCCCTGAGCGACCTGGAGGAGTACGCCGAGGCGGCCCGCACCGCCGACCGGATCCTGGCGCTGGGTCCCGACGAGGCGTACGCCCAGCGCAGCGCCGCGGCGATCCTGGCCGGCTCGCGCAACGGGCAGCCGGCGCTGAACGCGGCCTGGCGCGGGGTCGAGCTGGCGCCCGAGGAGCCGGAGTCGCACCTGGTGCTGGGCCTGGTCGCCGCCAACATGCAGATGTTCGACCTGGCGGAGCGGGCCTACCACGAGGCGCTGCGGCTGGACCCCCAGCTCGCCGAGGCCCGGCACGACATCGGGGTGCTGCGGCTGGAGCAGCGACGCTGGAGCGAGGCGCTGGAGCACCTTGCCGAGGCCGCCGCGATGAGCCCCGGCCGGATCGACTCCGGCCGGACCATCTCGGCCGGCCTGCGCCAGCTCGTGGTCTACGGCGCGGGCTGGACGATGGTCACCGCCGTGCTGATCGCCTGCCTGGCGCCGGGCAGCGCGGGGCTGTCCCGGTTCGCGGCGGCGTTCGCGGCGCTCGGCGGGGCCCTGGTGGTCTGGCGCTTCGCCGCCAAGCTGCCCGGCCTGTCCCGCACCATCCTGCCGAGCCTGCTCCGCTCCGACCGGATCCTGGCGCTGGCCGTCTACGCGGCGGCCGTCGCGCCGGCGCTGATCCTGCTCTACGCCCTGGTCGGCACCCCGTGGCCGCTGGTGCTCGCCATCGCCGTCGCGACCGCCGCCGAACTCGCCGTCCTCTCCCGCACCGCGGTCTAGGGGCGGCGGGCCCAGGTCCAGGCGTAGCCGTCGTCCTCGCAGGCGGTCGCGGCGTCGCAGAGGTCCAGGGGCCGGAAGGTGTCGACCATGACAGCCAGTTCGTCGAAGAAGTCGGCGCCGATGGAACGCTCGGCGGCGCCCGGCTGCGGGCCGTGGGTGAAGCCGGACGGGTGCAGCGAGATCGAGCCCTGCTCGATGCCGGAGCCGCGCCGGGCCTCGTAGTTGCCGCCGGTGTAGAAGAGCATCTCGTCGGAGTCGACGTTGTGGTGGTTGTACGGTACCGGGATCGCGTCCGGGTGGTAGTCGACCTTGCGGGGCACGAACGAGCAGATCACGAAGTTGGGGCCCTGGAAGGTCTGGTGCACGGGCGGCGGCTGGTGGATCCGGCCGGTGATCGGCTCGAAGTCGTGGATGGAGAAGGCCCACGGGTACATGTGGCCGTCCCAGCCGACCACGTCGAACGGGTGGTTCGCGTAGACGTAGCGCGTCCAACCGCGCCGGTGCCGGACGAGCACCTCGACGTCCTCGCCGTCGACGAGCAGCGGCGCGTCCGGTCCCCGGACGTCGCGCTCGCAGTAGGGCGAGTGCTCCAGGAACTGGCCCCGCACGGAGAGGTAGCGCTTGGGGGGGCCGACGTGCCCCGCCGCCTCGACGGCGAGCAGCCGGGTCGGCGCGTCGCCGGTGGGCACCAGCCGGTGGATGGTCGAGGTGGGGATGACGACGTAGTCGCCGGGGACCGCGTCGAGCACGCCGAACGTGGACTCCACCCGCAGGGTGCCGGACTCCACGTACAGGCAGTGGTCGCCGGTGGCGTCGCGGAACAGCGGGGACGGACGGTCCGCCAGCACGTACGCGATCCGTACGTCGTCGTTGGCGAGCAGGTACTGCCGGCCGAGCACCGGGTCGGCGCCGGTGCCGTCGAGCTTGTGGGTGCGCAGGTGCCGGGGCTTGAGCGGCAGGTTGGGCACCCGGGTGAACGCCGGCGGGGTGAACTCCTCGGCCGCCACGATCGCGGTCGGCGCGTGCCGGTGGTAGAGCAGGGACGAGTCGGAGGAGAAGCCCTCCTGGCCCATCAGCTCCTCGGCGTAGAGGCTGCCGTCGGGCTGGCGGAACTGGGTGTGGCGCTTGCGCGGCACCTCGCCGACGCTGCGGTAGTACGGCATCTCGCCTCCCGGTTCGTCCCGTTCACCGATCCAATGGCGTCCGATAATCGGACGCTGTTGTCCGTTCCTTGTAGCGTCCCGTACATTCTTGTCTCGTGTCAACGCAGGTGCCCGCGCTTCTCGACGGCCTCGTCGACGACGCCGCCGTCTTCCCGCCCGGCAGCTCGCCGCTGCCCGACGCCGTCGCCGCGCATCGGCGGCACCGCGCCTCCTGGTACGCGGACCTGGTCGGCCCGCTCCTGGTCCCGGCCACGAGGCTGCCCGAGCTGGCCGGCCTGCTCGGCGCCGACGAGCGGATCGCGGTCGGCGTCATCGGCGACGTGCCGCTCGACCGGCTCGACGAGGTGCGCGCCACGGCCGACTCGCGCATCCGCGTCCGCCAGGTGGAGGCGGCGGTCGCCAGGCGCGGGGAGGACCCGCTGCCCGGCCTGACCGAGCTGGTGGGCCTGGCCCGCCGCGCCGGTGCAGGTCCGGCCGCCCTCGACGCCGTCTACGCCGAGCTGCCGCTCACGTTCGGGCTGATGGGGGCGCTGGACGCGCTCGCCGCCGCCCGCGCCGAGGGAGTGCCGGTGGCCGCGAAGTTCCGCACCGGCGGGCTGGCCGCCGAGCTGTTCCCCACCCCGGCGGAGCTGGCGGCGGTGATCTGCGCCTGCCGGGACCGGGGCCTGCCGTTCAAGCTGACCGCCGGGCTGCACCAGGCGGTCCGGCACCTGGACCCGGAGACCGGGTTCACCCACCACGGCTTCGTCAACGTGCTCGCGGCGACGCTGGCGGCCGCCGGGGGTGCCCCGGTGGCCCGGGTCGCCGAGCTGCTCACCGCAGCCGACCCGCGCCCGCTGGTGCAGTACGCCGAGGCCGGGCTGGCCGGCCCGCGCCCGCTGTGGATCGGCTTCGGCTCGTGCAGCATCCTGGAACCACTTACCGATCTGATCCGGCTGGGGCTGGTGAACGGGGGCTTCGACGCATGAGCGAGCGTCAGCGAGGGAATCATCTTTGCGGGGCGGTGGTGCCTCAGGCCGGCCTGGAGCGCAGCGGAGGGCCGGCATGAGCTGGGTGACGGGTGCCGACGGATCGCCGTACGGGGTGGCCAACCTGCCGTACGGGGTGTTCCGCCGCGCGGAGGGCGCGCCGCGCGTCGGCGTACGCATCGGCGACTTCGTGCTCGACCTGGCCGGCGCGGAGGAGGGCGGCCTGGTGCTGGCCGCCGGGACGCTGGCTCGACCCACCCTCAACGACTTCATGGCCCTCGGTCGCCCACAGTGGACGGCCGTCCGGCAGCGGGTGACCGAGCTGCTCACCGACGCCGCCCACCGGCCGGCGGTGGAGCCGCTGCTGGTGCCGCTGGCCGAGGCGCGGATGCAGTTGCCGTTCGAGGTCGCCGACTACGTCGACTTCTACTCCTCCGAGCACCACGCGTCCAACGTGGGCCAGATCTTCCGCCCCGGCCAGCCGCCGCTGCTGCCCAACTGGAAGCACCTGCCGATCGGCTACCACGGCCGGGCCGGCACGGTGGTCGTCTCGGGCACCCCGGTGGTGCGGCCGAGCGGGCAGCGGGCCACCCCGCAGGGCCCGGTCACCGGCCCGTCCGTACGCCTCGACATCGAGGCCGAGGTCGGCTTCGTGGTCGGCGTGCCCAGCGCGCTGGGCGACCGGGTCCCGACCGACGACTTCGCCGACCACGTCTTCGGCGTCGTGCTGGTCAACGACTGGTCGGCCCGCGACATCCAGGCATGGGAGTACCAGCCCCTCGGCCCCTTCCTGGGCAAGTCCTTCGCCACCTCGGTCTCGGCCTGGGTGACCCCGCTGGACGCGCTGGGCGACGCCTTCGTCCCCGCCCCCGAGCAGGACCCGCCGGTCGCCGACTACCTGCGCGACGTGCCGCGCCTCGGGCTGGACCTGCGCCTGTCGGTGCGGTGGAACGGCGAGCGGGTCAGCGAGCCGCCGTTCGCCACCATGTACTGGACGCCGGCCCAGCAGCTGGCCCACCTCACCGTCAACGGCGCTTCGCTGCGCACCGGCGACCTCTACGCCTCGGGCACCGTCTCCGGGCCCCAGCGGGGACAGGTCGGCTCGTTCCTGGAACTCACCTGGGGCGGGACCGAGCCGGTGAAGTTCGCCGGGGGCGAGACCCGCACGTTCCTGGAGGACGGCGACACGGTGACGATCACCGCCACCGCGCCCGGCCCGGACGGCACGACCATCGCCCTGGGCGAGGTCACCGGAAAGGTCCTCGCCGCCCGCTGACCCGCCTTCCGATCATCGGCGGTCCCCGGTCGCACCAACTGTGCGACCGGGGACCGCCGTTTGCGCGTTGATCGTCGCGGATTCCGTCGCCATGCCGCGCCGGGGCCGGACCGGACGCCCCTTCCGGTCCCGGGCCCGGCCGCCGGTTGGCGTACCGACGACAGGAAGGTGACGACGATGAACGATCTCCCGGGCGCGGTCTGGCGTACCAGCAGCCGCTCCAACGACCAGGGTCTCTGCGTGGAGGTGGCCGACAACCTGGTCGACGCCCTCGGCGTGGTGGGCGTACGCGACTCCAAGGACCAGGCGGGCCCCACGCTGGCGGTCAGCCCGCCGGGGTGGGCGGCCTTCGTCGGCGCGATCAGGGCCGGCCAGTTCGGTCGCTGACGGGTCGACTGTCGCGGATCGGGGCTCCCGGCGGTGGAAATTCCGCTCCGGGGGCCCCGCTGCGCGTTCACCCGGCGTACCGTCGAGGCCACGGGAGGTGGCATGTCGACGGTGGCGGTCACGGAGTTCGTGCAGGCGCACGACGTCGACCTCTGGCGGCTGCTGACCGACCTGACCACCCGCACCCGGCGTTTCACCGGCCCGGTCGAGGTGCTCACCCCCGGCCGGTTCGGTCCGGGCACCGCGTGGCGGGAGACCCGTTCCCGGCCCGACGGCACCGCGCTGGTCGAGGAGTTCGTCGTCATCGAGGCCGAGCCGCCCCGCCGGCTGGTGCTCGGCTCGCGGGGCGCCGGCGTGGACTACCGGATCACCTGGACGTTGCGCCCGGTCGAGCGGCGTCGCCGGGGCTGCACCGCCGTCACCGTCGAGCAGGAGTCGGTGCCGACCGCCCCCTACGGCCGGGTGGTGGCGCTGCTGCTCGGTGGGCTGGCCGCCCGGGCGGTCGAGCGCGCGCTGAGGCAGGACCTCGCCGACCTCGCCGAGGCGGCGGCCACCGGCGCGACCGAGGCGGCCTGAGAGGCACGCCGGGCGGCCTGAGGCGCGCGCCGGGCGGCCTGAGGCGCGCGCCGGGCGGCCTCAGGCGAACGTCGGGGGCGACCTGAGGCGCACGCCGGGGCGCTCTGGAAGCGCGTCGGGGTGGTCCGAGGCGGACGCCGGCAGGGGTGCCGCCGGAACCCTCGCCGCCGGTGACCTGACAGGGCTCTGGCCGGCCCCGCTGGGTAGGGTGCCGGGCGGAGGTGTGGCATGGGGTTCCCGAAGGGCCGGCGACGGGCCGCGTTGGCGGTCACGGCGCTGCTCGCCACCGCCGCCGTCGCGGCGACGGTCTACCGGGTGCTCGCCCCCGCCGAGGTCAGCACGCCCGCCCGGGCCGGGTACCCGCCGGCCGCGTCCCCCGTCGCCGGCGTGGTCGGCCGGCTCCCCGTCGCCCCGCTCGTCGTGGACGGCCGGCTGCGGGTGTACGCGGCCCACCGCCAGGTCTACGCCGACCGGCCGGTCGACGGCCGGCACCGGACGACCCCGTACTGGTCGTACCGCCGCTGGCCGGCGGCGCTCGACGGGGTCGTGGCGAGCGGGACGACGGTCGTCACCCGCTGGTCGGACGGGCGGCTGGTGGCGCTGGACGCGCGGAGCGGCCGGGTCGCCTGGCAGGCGGACGGGCCGCAGCCGGTCAGGGAGCGGACGGTCCGGCGCACCGGCGCGGCGACGGTCTGGGATCCCCGGGGGATCCTCGTGGCCCGAGGGGCCGACGGCCGGCAGGCGGTGGTGGCGGTCGGGGCGGAGTGGATGCGTGCCGTGGACCTGGCCGACGGGCGCGAACTGTGGCGGTCCCACCTCACCGTCACGGTGCCACCGGAGGACGCCGACGCGTTCGTCGGCTGCCGGGACGCGCTCGGCACGACCGGGTCGGGACAGGTGATGATCGTCGACTCCTGCGTGGGTCCGGCCGTGGTGGAGTTCCGCGACGCCGTGACGGGGGCGGTGAGCCTGCGCTGGCGGCCGCCGGAGGCCGGCGACGAGCTGGTGGCGACCCCGGTGGGCTGCGGCACCGGCCGGACGGGGTGCACCGGGCTGCGGACGGCGAGGCCGGGCGACGACGCGGGACGGGGCTGGCTGCTCGGCGACGGTGGGCCGGTCACCGCCCCGGCCCTGGACCGGCCGGACACCGAACTCGCCAGCGGGACCGCCGTGGCGGTCGTGGACGGGGTGCCCGTCGGCCGCTCGGCGCGTACGGGGGCGGAGCTGTGGCGCCGTGCCGGCCTGCCGCAGGTGCGGCTGCTCGCCGTCCAGCCCGACCGGGTGCACCTGCTGACGGAGACGAACGACCTTTTGACGCTGGACCCGGCGACGGGGGCGCAGCGCTCCTACTTCGCGTTGAACGCGGGCTCGGACGGGGTCGGCTGGGCGCCCGGTGCGGCGTACGCGGCCGGCGGGTTCGTGGCCGTCGAGCGGCTCCGCGAGCCGGTCGACCCGACGGGGGACGACCAGCGCTACTACCTGACCTCCGAGCCGGTGATCCTCGCGGCGACGTGAAACGCCGGTGGGGGTGGCTGCTCGACAAAACGGACATTAGTTACTTATAGTCCCACTGTGCGTCTCCTGGCAGCGCTCCTGGGCGCGATCCTCATCCTCGTCACCGCGTCGCCGGTCGACGCCGCGCCGACCGGCCGGACGGTCCGGCTCTCCCGGACGGTGGGGATCGACATCACCGTGCCCGCCACGGCGAACCTCGGCGTCGGCTTCGTCGGCGGCACCCTGACCGCGCAGCTGGGCACGGTCGAGGTGCGCGACCTGCGCGGGCAGGTCAACCCGAACACCTGGGTCGCGACGGTCTCCGCCACCGCCTTCATGGCCGGGGCGGGTGGCCCGCAGCGGACGATCGCCAACGGCCGGGTCTCCTACTGGTCCGGACCGGCGGTGCGGAGCTCGGGCGGCGGCACGCTGGTGCCCGGGCAGCCCACCTCGGCGCAGGCGGTGACCCTGGACGTCCCCCGCGAGGCGTTCCGCAGGACCGCCGGCAACGGCAACAACGCGGTGGCCTGGACGCCGACGATCCGGATCGCCGTCCCGACCGGCGTCGTCGGGGGCACCTACCGCGGCACGATCACCCACTCCGTTGCCTGATGAGTGATTTGTCCGGAAAGCGCTTCTTTGCTCCGTATGCGGCGTCTAGCGTGCGTCCCATGAAGAAGCCACTTCTTGCCCTGACCGCCGCCGCGGCCGCCGTGGTGGCCATGGCGGCGCCCGCCGCCGCCGCGCCGACCGGCGACACCATCGTCACCTTCACCGTCGCGACCGCCGACCTGAACATCAGCGTGCCCGCGTCGGTGAACCTCGGCTCCGTCTTCTCCGGCGGCGTCCTCACCGGCGAACTCGGCACCGTCACGGTCACCGACAGTCGGGCCGCGCTCAACGCCACCTGGACGGTCACCGTGTCGGCCAGCTCCTTCACCACCGGCGGCGGCACGCCCGAGGAGACCATCTCGCCGGCCCTGGTGGAGTACTGGTCGGGCGGAGCCACCTCCACCACCGGCACCGGCGTGTTCGTGCCGGGACAGCCCACCCAGACCGACGCGGTCAGCCTGAGCGTCCCTCGCACCGCCTTCTCGAAGACCTCGGGCAGCGGCAACAACACCGCCAGCTGGGCGCCGGACATCCGGATCGCCGTCCCGCCCACCGCCGTCGGCGGCACCTACACGGGGGTGATCACCCATTCGGTGGCATGACCGGGCCCGCGCCCTCGCCCTGGCCGCGACCGTCCTGGTCACGGCCGGGGCGCCGGCGTCGGCCGCGCAACCCGGGCCGGCGTCGGCCGGCCGCCCGCCGGCGCTCGCCGAGCCGGAGGCCCCCGAGGCGGACGTGCCCGCCGTCGAGCCGGACGGGCGGAAGGGCTCGCCCGGGCCCTCCGCGCAGCCGGGCCCGGACGGCCCGACGACCACGGTCGGGGTACGCCTGCTCGACGCCCCCGTCGACCGTCGCGACGACACCCGGGCGCACCGGTACGTCGTCGACCACGTCCGCCCCGGTGCGACGATCAAGCGGCGGATCGTGGTGCAGAACAGTTCGGAGATCCGTCGGACGGTCGCCCTCTACGCCGCCGCCGCCGACGTCACACAGGAGGGGTTCGTCCTCGCTCCGGACCGCGCCGAGAACGAGCTGAGCAGCTGGATCGACGTCGAGCCGGCGGAGGAGGTGCTGGCTCCCGACGAGGAGGTCGAGGCCCTCGTCACCATCACCGTGCCGCGTCGCGCCGAGGCCGGCGAGCGGTACGCGGTGATCTGGGCCGAGTTCGCCGGCGTGGACGGGCGGAACGTGCGCAACGTCGGTCGGGCCGGCATCCGGGTCTACCTCTCCGTCGGGCCGGGCGGCGAGCCGCCCTCCGGCTTCGAGATCGGTCCGCTGACCGGCGGGCGGGAGAAGGACGGCACGCCCGTCCTGACCGCGGAGGTGCGCAACACCGGCAGGCGGGCGCTCGACCTGGCCGGCGAGCTGCGGCTCGCCGAAGGCCCCGGCGGGCTCTCGGTCGGGCCGGTGAAGGTGGAGGCGGGCACCCTCGCGCTGGGCGGCACGACCACCGCCCGGGTCGCCCTGGACCGTCGGCTGCCGGACGGCCCCTGGGCGGCGAAGCTCGACCTGGCCAGCGGCTGGACGAAGCGCTCCGCCACCGGCAGGGTCAGCTTCGGGCCGCTCCCGGTCGCGGCCACCACCGCCGACCGCTCCGACGAGGTGCTCACCGGGGGGCTGGCCACCTCGGGGCTTCTCCTGGTGCTGTTCGCGGTCTACGCGTACCGACGTCGGGCCCGGGTCGGGCGGCCGGTGGCGGCCGCCTGAGGCCGCCGGTCCGGTCCGCGAGGGGATGGCGGACCGGACCGGCACCCGCCTCAGGCCAGCGCGCTCTCCGCCGCCGCCAGGAAGGCGTCGTTCTCGGCCGGGGTGCCGATGGTGACCCGGACCCCGTCGCCCGGGTACGGCCGGACGATGACGCCCCGCGCCTCGCACGCCCTGCCGAAGTCCACGCCCCGGTCGCCCAGCGGCAGCCAGACGAAGTTGGCCTGGCTGTCCGGCACGTCCGGGACCAGCTTGCGCAGCGCCTCCGTCACGCGGTCGCGCTCGGCCACCACGAGGGCGCACCGCCGCCGCATCTCGTCCTCCTGAGCCAGCGCGGCGAGGGCCCCCGCCTGCGCGGCCATGTTGCTGGAGAACGGCGTCACGACCTTGCGCACGGCCGCCGCCACCGCCGGCTGGCCGACCAGGAAACCGATCCGCAGGCCGGCCAGGCCCCAGGCCTTGGAGAGCGTCCGCAGCACGACCACGTTCGGCCGGTCGAGGTAGGTGAGGCCGTCCGGCACGTCCGGGTCGGTGACGAACTCGCGGTACGCCTCGTCGAGCACGACCAGCACGTCCTCGCCGACCGCGTCGAGGAACCGGTCCAGCTCCGCCCGGCGCACGGTCGTGCCGGTGGGGTTGTTCGGGTTGCAGACCACGATCAGCCGGGTCCGGTCGGTCACCGCCGTCGCCATCGCCGCCAGGTCGTGCCCGTGCCCGGCGTCGTTGGGCACCCGCACGCTGGTCGCGCCGCTGGTCGCCGCGATGATCGGGTACGCCTCGAAGGAGCGCCACGCGTAGAGGAACTCGTCACCGGGCAGGCAGGTCGCCCGGACGAGGTGCTCGGCCAGCGCCACCGACCCGCAGCCGGTGGCGATCCGGTCCACGTCCACGCCGTACCGCTCGGCCAGCGCCTCGCGCAGCGCGAGCACGCCCATGTCGGGGTAGCGGTGCACCCCGGCGGCGGCGGAGGCGACGGCCTCCACCACGCCGGGCAGCGGCCCGTACGGCACCTCGTTGCTGGCCAGCTTGATCGCCTCGGGCAGGCCGAGCTCGCGGGCCAGGTCGGCCGGGCTGCGCCCGGGCACGTAGTTGGGCAGCGCGTCCAGGTCGGCGCGGGTCAGCCGCAGCGCCGGCTGGTGACGTCCGGGGTCGGTCATGGAGTGTCTCCCGAGGGGTCGGTGCGGTCGTCGGGGGTGCGGTCGTTCGGGGCGGCGCGCTCGTCCGGGGTGGTGCGTGCGCCGTTGGTGGTGCGGTTGCCGCGGGGGAGCTGGACCACCACGGTCTGCGCCCGCTTGTCGTGCAGCGCCTGCCGCAGCGGGTGGTCGAAGAGCGGCGAGAGCGCGTCGACGAGCTGGAGCAGCAGGCCGAGGCCGCAGCAGTACCAGAGCAGGGTGGGCAGGCCGAGGGTGTTCCACCGGCGCAGCGCCCGGCCGAAGCCGAGCGGCTCGTTCGCGCTCGTCGGCACCACCTTGACGCCCACCAGCCGCTTGCCGAAGGTCTGCCCGCCGGAGGCCATCGTCGGCACCTCGTACGCGAGCCAGAGCGCGGTGGCGATCAGCAGGATGACGACCTGGAGGCCGCCGGCCTGTTCGCTGGGCTGTGGCAGGCCGTCGGTGGAGCTGTCGCCGGCCATCGCCCGCCGGAACACCTCCCGCCAGTACGGCGTGACCTCCTCGACCAGCCGCCAGACGAACCAGCCGTTCACCACGGCGTTCAGCGCGAAGACGATCGCGAAGTCGATCAGCCGGGCGATCAGCCGGGCGCCGAACCCGGCCAGCGGGAGCCCGTGCGGGCGGGGCTCGGGCGGCCGGCCGGGCCAACCCCCGGGCGGCCAGCCGGGCGGCGGTCCGCCACCGGGCGGCGGTCCGCCACCGGGCGGCGGTCCGCCACCGGGCGGCGGTCCGCCACCGGGCGGCCAGCCGGGCGGCGGCGCCTGCGGGTGGCCGTGCCCCTGCGGCGGCTGCCAGGGGTAGGGCTGGCCCGGCTGCGGCTGCCCCGGCGAGGGCGGCCCGCCCGCGGGGGCGCCCGGCGCGGAGGCCGGGGTCGCGGGCGACGTCGGGGCGGGCGCGGGTGGCGGTTCGGCCGGCGGCGGGCCCTCGGGCGGGGTGGCGTCGACGGGGATCGGCGCGCCGATCCAGCCCTCGCCGTCCCAGTAGCGCCGGGTGTCCGGATCGGCCGGGTCGACGTACCACCCCGGTTCGACGCTCATGGCCTGGCCTCGCTGCGCTCGCTCACGCAGACACCTTAACGACGACGGTGCCGGCGAACTTGTCGTGGAGGCACTGCTGCCAGGGCTTGTCCCACAGCTGCCAGAGCCCGTCGAGGTAGCTGAGGCCGGGCAGGAACATGGCGGCGACGTACTGCACGGCGTACCGCTTGCCGGCCATCCGCCGGTCCAGCGTGGCGGCCGGATCGAGCGGCACGACCCGCAGCTTCATCACCCGCTTGCCGAACGTCTGCCCGGTGCGCTTCATGTACTCCACGTGGTAGAGCCAGTAGAGGCCGAGCATCACCACGATCAGCCCCAGTTCGAGCAGCAGGATCGGCAGCATGAAGTCGGTCAGGAACGACCCGGGGTCGGGCTCGGCGAGAGTGCCGTCCGGGTTGGTCCGGGTCAGGTCGTCCATCATGTTCCAGACCAGGAGCAGCACCGGCGGCAGGAAGAGGACCATCGCCACCGCCGTGCTCAGCGCGCCGTCGATCAGCGCGGCGAGCAGCCGGTCACCGAAGCTGGCGAGCGGCTGACCGCCCGGTCCGAGCGCCGGGGCCGGGCGGGGCGGCCCGGCCCAGCCCGGAGGCGGCGGGGTCCAGCCCGGGGGCGGGAGCTGGCCGGACGGGGCGTGCTGCGGCGGCACCGCGTACCCCTGGTTGGCGGGACCGGATGGCGGCGCGAAGCCGCCGGCGGCGGGCGGGGGCCCACCGGCCGGCGGCGTCGGGTACGTCGGAGGCTGCGTCACGCCGTCAGTGTTACAGGTTGCCGCGCTTCTCCTGCTCCCGCTCGATGGCCTCGAAGAGCGCCTTGAAGTTGCCCTTGCCGAAGCCGAGCGAGCCGTGCCGCTCGATCAGCTCGAAGAAGACCGTCGGGCGGTCCTGCACCGGCTTGGTGAAGATCTGGAGCAGGTAGCCGTCCTCGTCCCGGTCCACCAGGATCTTGCGGGCCTTCAGCTCCTCGATCGGCACCCGGACCTGGCCGATCCGGGCGCGCAGCTCCGGGTCGTCGTAGTACGAGTCCGGGGTGTCCAGGAAGTCGACGCCCGCGGCGCGCATCGCGTCGACGCTGGCCAGGATGTCGTTGGTGGCCACGGCGATGTGCTGTGCGCCCGGGCCCTGGTAGAACTCCAGGTACTCGTCGATCTGCGACTTCTTGCGGGCGATCGCCGGCTCGTTGAGCGGGAACTTCACCTTGCGGGTGCCGCTCGCGACGACCTTGCTCATCAGCGCCGAGTAGTCGGTGGCGATGTCGTCGCCGATGAACTCGGCCATGTTCGAGAAGCCCATGACGCGCTTGTAGAAGTCGACCCACTCGTCCATCCGGCCGAGCTCGACGTTGCCGACCACGTGGTCGACGGCCTGGAAGAAGCGCTTCGGCTGGAGGCCGGCGTCGATCATCGGCTGCCGGTCCACGATCGGCTTGCGGGCCACGAAACCGGGCAGGAACGGGCCCGTGTAGCGGGACCGGTCGACCAGGGTGTGCCGGGTGTCGCCGTACGCCGCGATGGCGGCGAGCCGGACGGTGCCGTGCTCGTCGCTGACGTCGTGCGGCTCCAGCAGGCCGGTGGCGCCCTGTGCGGTCGCGTGCGCGTACGCGGCGTCGACGTCCGGCACCTCCAGCGCGATGTCGGAGACACCGTCGCTGTGCTTCGCGACGTGCTCGGCGCCCTCGGCGTCCGGACGGACCGCGCCGGTCAGCACGAACCGGGCCGAGCCGCTGGTCAGCACGTACTGGGCGTGGTCCCGGTAGCCCTGCTCCGGGCCCCGGTACGCCACGCAGGTCATGCCGAACGCGGTGGAGTAGTAGTGCGCGGCCTGCTTGGCGTTGCCCACCAGGAAGTGCACGTGGTCGAGGCCCTTGACCGGGAACGGGTCGCGGCTGATGTCGTGGTCGACTGCGCCGACGAGCACGTCGACGTCGACGTCGTCGGTCGCCTGGGGTCGGTCGATCGCCTGGGTCATCGCGGTCTCCCTCGTGTTCCGGTCGGCCTCGTGGCCGCCGCCGTCGGTCCTGTGCCGGTGTTCCTGTGGCGAGGATGCGGTGAAGTGCCGCACTGGGCAACTGTCGGGCCAGCGCCTGGTCAGGTTGCGCATTCAGTAGGGTGCAACGGCATGACTGCTGGTCAACGTGTACAGCTCGACGCCCTCGATGCGCGACTGATCGAACTGCTCGCGGAGGAACCGCGGATCGGGGTGCTGGAGTGTTCCCGGCGCCTCGGGGTCGCCCGGGGCACCGTGCAGGCCCGGCTGGACAAGCTCGCCGAGCGGGGCGTCGTCTCAGGGTTCGGGCCGGAGATCTCCCCGGCGGCGATCGGGTTCGGGGTGACCAGCTTCGTCACCCTGGAGATCAGCCAGCGGCACGGGCACGACCTGGTCGCCGCGCACCTGGCCGCGATCCCGGAGGTGCTGGAGGCGCACACCATCACCGGTTCCAGCGACCTGCTCTGCCGGATCGTGGCCCGCTCGAACACCGACCTCCAGCGGGTGATCGACCAGATCGTCTCGTACGAGGGCATCCGCCGCGCCTCGACGATCATCGCCCTGGCCGAACAGATCCCCTACCGCACCCTCCCCCTGGTCCGCTCCGCCGCCCAAGGGTGAGGAGAGGGCCCTCCGCGCGCGTTCTCCCGTACGCCATCGGGCCCGCGAGAAAGGGCGGCGACACGGGGGCGCGGGAGGGCGGCGGCGCGGCGGTCGTCGCTACCGTGTGCGTGTGGCGAAGGCGGGCGGCCTCGGGGGGTGGCGTGGCGGGCTGCTGCTCGCGCTCGCCGCGGTCGTCGCGCTCGCCGCGACCGGGGTGTGGAACCCGTTCCCCGCGGTGTGGGACTGGGTCGACCGCAGCGAGCCGATCTCCGAGCCGGACGTGGTCTGGCAGCAGCGCGTCGGCGGCACCCCGCGCAGCGTGACCATCGCCGGCGACACCGTGGTGGTCGAGCAGCGCACCCGCGTGGAGGCGCGCAGCCTGGCCACCGGCGCACGACTGTGGGAGCGCAAGGCCGACTGGGCCGCGGTGGCCGGCGGCGACGCGGATCCGGTCGTCGTCGTGGGCAAGCTGCTGGTCAAGGGGTACGAGGTGCTCGACCCCACGACCGGCGCCACGCGGCGGCGCAACGGCGACGCGGTGGCCGTCTGGACGTACCGCAACATGCTGCTCGACGCCCGCTGCGTCGACGCAACCGACTGCACGGTGAGCGCCTGGGACCCGCGGGGCACCGACCCGCTCTGGACGGCTTTCGTGCCGGGGGTGCGCAGCGGGCTGCTCGGCGACAACCCCGGGCTGCTCGGCACCCGCCGGCTCGACGCCGTCCGGATCGACGAGGAGGTGGCCGGCCCGGAGCCCGTACCGCCGCTGCTCGGCTTCCCCATCGACGGCCGGGTGCACGTCCTCGACACCGCCACCGGGCGGGTGCTCCAGGACGTCGAGCCCGGCCGGGACGAGCGGCTGTCGGTGGTCGGCGGCCGGCTGCTGCGGATCACCGCCCGTTCCCAGGACGGCACCTGCTACTTCGCCATCTCCGGCCGGGACCCGGCGACCGGCCAGGAGACGTGGCAGCGGGCCGGGATCAACCTGCGCACCGCCGACAACGCCGGCTGCGCACAGCGGGAGGACCCGCACGGCGCGCGCAACGTGCTCATCGGGGTGGCCCCGGACGCCCGCGAGGCGGTCCTCGACGGCTACGACGGGCGGCTGCTGCTGGTCACCGCCGCCGGGGAACGGCTGCTCGCGGTCGACGACCGGTACGCCCTGGTCCGACCGGGCGACAGGCGTGCGGTCGTCGGCCGGGAGCTCGGCGGCGGGCGCGTCCGGTGGACCCGTCCCACCGGGGCGAAGGCCGGCGCCGCGCTCACCCCGTACGCGGCCGTGATCGCCGACGAGAAGCCGTCCCGGCTGGTGGCGCTGGACCCGCGTACCGGGCGGGAGCTGGCGAGCCTGCGGACCTCCGCGAACGCCCTCGCGGTCGGCCCGCGGGGCATGATCATCGGTGAGGGGCGGGAGATCGGCTACGTCCGCTTCGGCGGCGCGCCGGGCACCCCCGCCCCGCCGCGTGACGGCGGCGTACCCGGTCCCGGCGGCACGGCGGGGATCCCCGGACCGGAGGACAGCTGCGGCCCGAAGCGGGAGCTCTGCCCCGGGTGAGAGCGTCGTCCCAGGATCCACCCGGCGGGTGGGACTGATCGACCCTTCTGCCCTAGGCTTTCCGCTCATGAGCAGTGCCGCCGCGTTCTCGTACGCTCCCTTGCTGCCGACCGGCCCCGACCAGACGGAATACCGCCTGGTCACCGACGAGGGCGTCGACGTCGTCAACGGGCCGGGGGGCCGCCGGTTCCTCACCGTGGAGCCGACCGCGCTCACCGCGCTGACCGCCGAGGCGATGCACGACATCGCGCACTACCTGCGCCCCGCGCACCTGGCCCAGCTGCGGTCGATCATCGACGATCCGGCGGCCTCTCCGAACGACCGGTTCGTCGCGCTCGACCTGCTGCGCAACGCCAACATCGCGGCCGGCGGCGTGCTGCCGATGTGCCAGGACACCGGCACCGCGATCGTGATGGGCAAGCGCGGCCGGCACGTGCTCACCGACGGCAGCGACGCCGAGGCCGTCTCGCGCGGCGTCTACCAGGCCTACACCCGGCTCAACCTGCGCTACTCGCAGCTCGCCCCGCTGACCATGTGGGAGGAGCGCAACACCGGCAGCAACCTGCCGGCCCAGGTCGAGCTCTACGCGGAGGACCCGGACGGGCAGCCCGACGCGTACAAGTTCCTCTTCATGGCCAAGGGCGGCGGCTCGGCCAACAAGTCGTACCTCTACCAGGAGACCAAGGCGCTGCTGAACCCCACGCGGATGATGCAGTTCCTGGAGGAGAAGCTGCGGCTGATCGGCACCGCCGCCTGCCCGCCCTACCACCTCGCCATCGTCATCGGCGGCACCTCCGCCGAGTACGCGCTGAAGACCGCCAAGTACGCCAGCGCCAAGTACCTCGACGCGCTGCCCACCGCCGGCTCGATGACCGCGCACGGCTTCCGGGACCTGGAGTTGGAGGCGGAGGTGCTGGAGCTGACCCGCAACTTCGGCATCGGCGCGCAGTTCGGCGGGCGCTACTTCTGCCACGACGTGCGGGTGGTCCGGCTGCCCCGGCACGGCGCCTCCTGCCCGGTGGCGATCGCCGTCTCCTGCTCGGCCGACCGGCAGGCGGTCGCCAAGATCACCCCGTCGGGCGTGTGGCTGGAGCGGCTCGAGACCGACCCGGCGCGCTTCCTGCCGGACGTCACCGACGAGACGCTCGACGCCTCCGAGGTGGTGCGCGTCGACCTCAACCGCCCGATGGACGAGATCCGCGCCGAGCTGTCGAAGTACCCGGTGAAGACCCGGCTGTCGCTGACCGGCCCGCTCGTCGTGGCCCGCGACATCGCGCACGCCAAGATCGCCGAGCGGCTGGACGCCGGCGAGCCGATGCCGCAGTACCTCCGCGACCACGCGGTCTACTACGCCGGCCCGGCCAAGACCCCGGAGGGCTACGCGTCCGGCTCGTTCGGCCCGACCACCGCCGGCCGGATGGACGCGTACGTGGAGAAGTTCCAGGCCGCGGGCGGCTCGCAGGTCATGCTCGCCAAGGGCAACCGGTCCGCCCAGGTCACCCGCTCCTGCCAGCAGCACGGCGGCTTCTACCTGGGCTCGATCGGCGGCCCGGCGGCCCGGCTCGCGCAGGACTGCATCAAGCACGTCGAGGTCCTGGAATACCCGGAGCTGGGCATGGAGGCGGTCTGGAAGATCCAGGTGGAGGACTTCCCCGCCTTCATCGTGGTCGACGACAAGGGCAACGACTTCTTCGCCGAGGTCACCAAGCCGGTGCTGACGGTCGGTCGGCGCTGATCCACGCGTACGCGAAGGGGGGCCGGGCAGTGGCCCGGCGCCCCTCGTCGTTGCCCTACGTCAGCTGGCCCGGCTGGCGTAGAACGTGCCGCTGAAGGTCTCCGACACGATCCCGTCGCCGGTCCGCGTGTGGACGGTGATCCGGTGGATCCCGGCGGTCGTCGGGGTGTACCCCACCGACGCCGACCCGTCGGCGCCCGCCGCGACCGTCTCCGCCGGGCGGCCGTCGAAGGAGTAGACGAACTCCGTCACCCCGGGCATGCCGGCCTGGAGGACGAACGTCCCCGGTGTGCCGGCGACCGCACCCTGGAACTTGTTGATCGGGTACTCGACGGAGCTGACCGTGGGCTTGGTCGCCAGGTAGAACCGGTAGCTGCCCTCGCCGGACGGCAGGTCACCGGCCGTCCGGCTGCGGACGTACACGGTGTTGTAGCCCGGCTTCGTCGGCGTGATCGTGACCGTGGCCGTCCCGTCGGCGGTCGCCGGCACGGTCTGCTCCGGCCCGTCGTCGAGCCGGTACGTGTACTCGACGACGTCCTCCATCCGGGGCGTGAACGTCAGGGTGCGCGGCTGGCCGTAGCCGGCCGTCGGGTCGGCGTCGGTGATGGTCGGGCTGGTGGTGCGCACCAGGAACACGTAGCTGGTGGCGGGGGAGCGGTTGCCCGCGAGGTCGATCGCCTCGACGGTGAGCGTCCTCGGCCCGTCCCGGTCGGGGGTGAGAGTGACGGTCGCCGAGCCGCCCGGGGCGTCGGCCGCCACGTCGGTCGACGGCTGCCCGGACACGCTGTAGCGGAATTGCACCGTGTCGGTGTCGCCGCCGGCGGAGAAGGTGAACTGGCCCGGGATGCCGGGACCGCCGTACCAGCCGTCGTCGGCCGGGTAGTCCGTGGAGCTGACCGTCGGCTGGGCGGGGCTGGTGGTGTCGACGGTGAACCGGCACTCCGCCGACCAGGTGGAGGTGTCGCCTGCCCTGTCGGTGGCCCGGACGGCGAAGGCGTACGTCCCGTCGACCATCTGGCCGGCCGCAACGGTGTACGAGAAAGACGACCCGGCGGCCTTGGCCGGGGACGTCCACTCGGTCCGCATGGTCGGGTCGGCCACCGGCCACCAGGCGAAGGTGGCGGTCACCGGCTCGGCGTTCGACGGTGCCGCGTCCGCGTCGGTGACCTTCGCCGCCAGGTACGGCGTGGCCGTGCCGATGTGCAGCTCGTCGGCGCAGGGGAGCCCGTTGACTGCCAGGCTGGTCGGTACGTCCGGCGGCGTGTTCGCCTCGATGGAGATGCCGAGTTCCCTGATCCGGCGGCCGTAGGGCAGCTTCTCCTCGTGGTCTCCGGCGATCCGTGCCATGAGGGTGATCGAGGTCTGTCCGGCCTCGACCGCCTGCCGTACAGCCTCGGTGAGCGGCACTTCCAGCTGCCCCTGACACGGAGCGGTCGGCGCGACGTCAGCGATCTTCTCGCGGACCGCGGGTGACGTTTCCCAGGTCAATGCGGTGGTCGGTACCTCCGTCCGCCACAGCTCGATCTCGCGTGGCTTCGCGCATTCGTTGACCGCCGTCTCCTCGGTGAGGCCGAGGGCACGAATGATGCGCTTGCCCTGGAACGGGGAGAGGTCGTAGGTGAAGTAGGCCCGCGAGGTGTGTTTGTCGTCGCCGGACGTCCAGGTGCCGACCGGCACGGTGCCGTCGATCTCCGGAGCAGCGGTCGACGGCTGACGGGCGTCGGTCCAACTGGCGCTGGTCGGAAGGATGAACCGGCTCTCCCCGGCGGATGCCGGCGTGGCGGTCACGACCAGGGCGCTGGTGGCGGCGAGCAGGGCGGCAAGGCCCGTGGTGAGGAACCGGTGCGAAACGCGCCGGCGGCGTGTGACGGGCACGCCGGTGGAACCCCGTTGTCCGTGCAAGGTGGAAGATCCTCCGATGGGAGTGCTGGTAGTTCCACGATCCTAGATGCGTGACACGCGGAGGGCGCTCGGCTTTTCGAGTGACGTCGGTGCGCCCGCCCCGAGGAGTCGGCGGGCGCACCGGCCCGGCTCGCCGCGATCATCTGCACGTCGGCGCGCGGCGCGGCAGGATGGTACGCGTGACGACTCCAGAGGCGACGGGCTACCGGATCGAACGCGACTCGATGGGCGAGGTGGAGGTGCCCGCCGAGGCGCTGTGGCGCGCGCAGACCCAGCGCGCGGTGCAGAACTTCCCGATCTCCGGCCGGGGGATCGAGCCGGCCCAGATCCGGGCGCTGGCCCAGATCAAGGGGGCGGCGGCCGAGGTCAACGGCGAGCTGGGCGTGATCGACGCGAACGTGGCCGCGGCGATCGCCGCCGCCGCGGCGCACGTGGCCGACGGCGGCTACGACGACCAGTTCCCGATCGACGTGTTCCAGACCGGGTCCGGCACGTCGTCGAACATGAACACCAACGAGGTCATCGCCACGCTCGCCAGCCGGGAGCTGGGCCGCGACGTGCACCCGAACGACGACGTGAACGCCTCGCAGTCGAGCAACGACGTCTTCCCGTCCTCGATCCACCTGGCCGCCACCGAGGCCGTCGCCCGGGACCTGCTGCCCGCGCTGGCCCACCTGGCGGAGGCGCTGGAGGGCAAGGCGGCGGAGTTCGAGACCGTGGTCAAGGCCGGGCGCACCCACCTGATGGACGCCACGCCGGTGACCCTCGGGCAGGAGTTCGGCGGTTACGCCGCCCAGGTCCGCTACGGCATCGAGCGGCTGGAGGGGGCGCTGCCCCGGCTGGCCGAGCTGCCGCTGGGCGGCACGGCGGTGGGCACCGGCATCAACACCCCGCTCGGCTTCGCCGCGAAGGTCATCGAGAAGCTGCGCGGCTCGACCGGGCTGCCGCTGACCGAGGCGCGCAACCACTTCGAGGCGCAGGGCGCCCGGGACGCGCTGGTGGAGACCTCCGGGCAGCTGCGCACGATCGCCGTCGGCCTCTACAAGATCGCCAACGACATCCGCTGGATGGGTTCGGGCCCCCGCGCCGGGCTGCGCGAGCTGCGCATCCCCGACCTCCAGCCCGGCTCGTCGATCATGCCGGGCAAGGTCAACCCGGTCGTCGCCGAGGCGATGCGCCAGGTCTGCGCCCAGGTCATCGGCAACGACGCCGCCGTCGGCTTCGCCGGCTCCCAGGGCGACTTCGAGCTGAACGTCATGCTCCCCGTGATGGGCCGCAACCTGCTGGAGTCGGTCCGCCTGCTCGCCGCGTCGAGCCGGCTCTTCGCCGACCGCCTGGTGGTCGGCCTGGTCGCGGACGCCGAGGTCTGCCTGGCGTACGCGGAGGGCTCGCCGTCGATCGTCACCCCGCTCAACCGTCACCTCGGGTACGACGAGGCCGCCTCCATCGCCAAGGAGGCGCTGGCCAAGCAGATCTCGATCCGCGAGGTGGTCATCGCCCGGGGCCACGTCGACTCGGGCAAGCTGACCGAGACCCAGCTCGACGAGGCGCTCGACCTGCTCCGGATGACCCACCCCTGAGCCGTGCCGGTGCCGCCGGCTGGTCCGGCCCGGTGGGGCTCGGCCTGTCGGCGGTGTTCCGCAAGGCGATGCCGGGGGCAGCCGGGTCCCGGGCCTGGCCGTGTCGCTGACGGTTACCCACCTTCGGTTCAGCGCCCGCCGGCGGCCTTGCGGGCGCGGTAGGCGGTGACGGCGGCGCGGTTGCCGCAGCCCGCGTCGCAGAACCGTCGGGACCGGTTCTTCGACAGGTCGACGAGCACGTTCTCGCAGTCCGGGTGGTCGCAGATCCGCAGCCGGCGCAGCTCCCCGGTGCGTACGAGATCCGCCAGCGCCATCGCGGCCTCGACGGCCATCCGGGTCGCCAGCGGCGCGTCGCGCGGCACGGCGTGGATGTGGTACGGCTCGTCGTCGTGCGTGATGAGCTGCGGCAGCGCGTCGTTCTCGCGGAGCAGCCCGTTGACGATGGCGACGATCCCCTCGGTGTCGGCGTACCAGACGCGGCGCAGCCGGGGCCGGAGGTCGCGCACCGCCCGCAGTTCGTCCCCGGTGTGCTCGTGCCGCCCGCTGTAGGCGTGGGCGACGAAGAACGCGTCCAGGGCGGCGACGTCGGGCAGGCCCTCACCGTCGCGGCCGGCTGTGTTGACCAGGGCGGCCATGGCAGTCAGGGAGCATTCCGTGTCATGGGTGAAAAGCAACTTGACTCCTGTCGGGCTGCCCGCCTAGCGTCACGAGCGTAGTGGCAGTTTACTCATGACAGTGGGAGTGGATCGATGCGTCAGCCACCCGCCGCCGGGCTCGGCCTCGGCCTCGCCCTCCTCTCCGCCGTCACCTTCGCCACGTCGGGCACGTTCGCCCGGTCCCTCATCGACGCCGGCTGGTCGGCCGAAGCGGCCGTGGCCGCCCGGGTCGGCATCGCCGCGCTGGTCGTGGCGGTCCCGGCCGTGCTCTCCCTGCGTGGCAGATGGGACGTGCTGCGCCGCAACCTCGCCGCGATCTCCGTGTTCGGGCTGCTCGGGGTCGCGACGGCCCAGGTCTGCTTCTTCAACGCGGTCCGCTACCTGCCGGTCGGCGTCGCGCTGCTGCTGGAGTACCTCGGCATCGTCCTGGTGGTGGGCTGGATGTGGCTGGTCCACGGGCAGCGTCCCCGCCGGCTCACCGTCGTCGGCTCGGTGGCGGCCCTAGCCGGCCTGTTCTTCGTCCTGGACCTGACCGGCGCCGGCCGGCTCGACCCGGTGGGCGTGCTCTGGGGGCTCGGGGCGGCCGTCGGCCTCGCCGGCTACTTCGTGCTCGCCGGGCGGGTCGACGAGGAACTGCCCTCGGTGGCCCTGGCCAGCGGCGGCATGGCCGTCGGGGCCGCCGTCCTGCTGCTGCTCGGCGCGGCCGGCGCGTTGCCGCTGCGCGCGGCCTTCGGCCAGGTCACCTTCGCCGGGCAGCAGACCAGTTGGCTGGTGCCGGTGGTCGGCCTGTCGCTGGTCGCCGCCGTCGTCGCGTACCTCGCCGGGATCGCCGGCACCCGGATCCTCGGCGCACGGCTGTCGTCGTTCGTCGGGTTGACCGAGGTGATGTTCGCCGTCCTGATCGCCTGGCTGGTGCTGGGTGAGCTGCCCACCGTGGTGCAACTGCTCGGCGGCGCCCTGATCGTCGCCGGGGTCGCCCTGGTACGCGTCGACGAGCTGCGCGCGCCCCGCGCCGAGGGCCGCCCGGAGCCGCGCGCCTCCGAGCCCGCCCTGCCGTGACCTGAACCAGCCCTGCGGCGAACGGCGGGCGGCCGATCGGGCGCACGGTGGGGGAACGTCGGTCACGGGCGCCAGCCCCGGGCGCCGAGCGCGGCGCGCACCTCGCGCAGGACGCCCGGGAAGTCCTGGCGCAGTCGCCTGCCGGTGACGGGCAGCACGAGCCAGCCGGCACCGACGAGTTGGGCGATCCGGTCGAGGTGCCCGCCACCGGCCCCGGCGTGCCGCCCGTCCGGGGCGACGGCGACGCGGTACGCCGGCCATCCCAGGGCGGCGTGCAGGACCAGCCCGGAGGCGACCCGGACCGGGTGCCGGACGGCGGGGCGCGGCAGCCCGGCCAGCACCAGCCGCACCCGCAGCTCGGACTCCGCCGGCGACCGGGCGCCCGGATCCGCCAACTCGAACACCCAGCGCGCCCGGCGACCGCCGGGCCGGTCGGCGTTGCGGTCGGCGACGCCGACGAGGGCCTCGCGGCTGGTCAGGCCCAGCCGGAGCAGCGAGTCGACGATGCCGACCGCCCGCAGCGGCTCCACCCAGACCGCCGTCTCCCACGCCGCCGCGGTCGGATCCGTGCGGGCCGGCACGCCGGCGGTCCGCAGCTCCGCCACCAGCAGGCCGCCCGGGGGCGGAAGGACCGCGCCGCTCCGGCCCCCGCCAGGCGGGCGGACCGCGACGTTCCGGCGCTCGTCGGGCGGGCGGACCGCGACGTTCCGGCGCTCGTCGGGCGGGCGGACCGCGACGTTCCGGCAAGCGGCGGGCGGGCGGGCCGGCACGCCCGGACAGTCGCCCGCCCCTCGGGATGGCGGGGGCGCGCACGGCGGCGAGGTGGCCGGGCCCGTGGAGTGCACGCGCAGGCCCCGCTGCGGGCCGAGGCGCATCGCCCTCGGGACGAGGACGTGCACGTCGTCGGCGAAGGAGGCGGCGTGCTCGACGCCGTGCAGGTAGGCCGCCGAGGGGCCGGCGACGACCGCCTCGGGCGGCAGCCGCAGGGCGGCGGCCCGGCAGGCCAGGGCGTGGTCCCGGTCCAGCCGGGCGTCGGCGTAGACGTCGTGGCGCAGGCGCAGCCAGGCCGAGCTGCGTAGCTGGTGCTCGGTGACGAGCCCCTGTCGGATCGCGTCGGAGCCGCGGAAGACCTGCCAGGCCAGGACGGCGGGCCGGTGCGGTGGAGGTGGCATGTGGGCAGCGTGCCCGCCGTCCGGCCCCGCCCGGCACCCCTGTGGACAACCGTGCTCGCCCCGCGCAGCGCCGATTGTGGACAACCGGCCCGGCGGCCGCCCGGTGTGGTAGGGCATCGCGCCGGAACTGGGTGGGCGGCGGCCCGGGAAGGTCGGGCGGCGGCTCAGGAGAGGGCGGCGGCGATGGCCGTGGCGGCGGCGAGGACCTGCGCGCCGACCACCTCGGCGTCCAGCGGGGCCAGCGCCACCACCCCGACGCTCGCCTCCAGGCCCGGCACGCCGAGCACCGGGGCGGCCACCCCGTACGCCCCGGGCTGGAGCTCCCCGGCGGTGCTCACCGGGCCGGCGGCGCCCGCCCGCCCGGCGAGGATGGCCCGCCCGGCCGCACCGCGCTCCAGCGGGTGTCGCGCCCCCGTCCGGTACGCGACGTGGAACGACGTCCAGCTCGGCTCGACCACGGCGAGCGCGACCCCCTCGCCGCCCTCGACCACCGTCAGGTGGGCGGTCGCGCCGGCCTGCTCCGCGAGGCGGCGCAGCGCGGGCAGCGCCCCCTCGGCGAGCAGCGGCTGGGCCCGCCGCGCCAGGTGCAGCACCCCGGCGCCGAGGCGCAGCCGGCCGTCGCCGTCGCGGCGCAGCATGCCGTGCGCGGCGAGCGCGCCGACCAGCCGGTACACCGCCGCCCGGCCGATGCCCAGCCGGTTCGCCGCCTCGGTCACGGTCAGCCCGCCCGGCGCGTCGGCGACCAGGTGCAGCAGCCGCAGCCCCCGGTCCAGCGTCTGCGCCGTCTCCCCGCCCCGCGCCGTCGTCTCCACGACCAGCAGCGTACGACCCGGCTCCGGACAACCCGGGAATGCGTGGACGGCTACCCTTGTACGGTGACGCTACGCCTGTATGACACCGCCACCCGATCGGTCCGGGACTTCGTCCCGCGGGAAGCCGGCAAGGTGGGGGTCTACCTGTGTGGTCTCACCCTCCAGGCCCCGCCGCACATCGGTCACCTTCGCTCCGGCGTCAACTACGACGTGCTGCGCCGCTGGCTGCTCGCCGCCGGCTACGAGGTCACCTTCATCCGCAACGTGACCGACATCGACGACAAGATCCTGGTCAAGGCGATGGAGCGGGGCCGGCCGTTCTGGTCGATCGCGTACGCCAACGAGCTGGTCCTGGCCGAGTCCTACCGGGCGCTCAACGTGCTGCCCCCGACGTACGAGCCGCGGGCCACCGGGCACATCCCGGAGATGCACGAGCTGATCGCCAAGCTGATCGCCGACGGGCACGCCTACCCGGCCACCGACGACTCCGGCGACGTCTACTTCGACGTCTGCTCGTGGCCGGCGTACGGCTCCCTGTCGGGACAGTCGCCGGACGCGATGCAGTCGGCCGGGGACGCCCCGGACCGGGGCAAGCGCGACCCGCGCGACTTCGCGCTGTGGAAGGGCGTCAAACCCGACGAGCCGGCGGACGCCTACTGGCCGTCGCCGTGGGGGCGGGGCCGGCCGGGCTGGCACATCGAGTGCTCGGCGATGTGCCGGCGCTACCTCGGCGCCGAGTTCGACATCCACGGCGGAGGGCTGGACCTCACCTTTCCCCACCACGAGAACGAGATCGCCCAGTCGCAGGCCGCCGGTCTGCCGTTCGCCCGCTACTGGGTGCACCACGGTCTGCTCAGCATCGACGGCGCCAAGATGGGCAAGTCGCTGGGCAACGCCCTCGACCTTGCGTACGTCGATTCGCTCGGGGTGCGCCCCGTGGAGCTGCGCTACTACTACGCCGCCGCGCACTACCGGTCCCGGATCGACTATTCGGAGGACGCGCTGCGCGAGGCCGCCGTCGCGTACCGCCGGATCGAGGGGTTCGTGCAGCGGGCCGTCGAGCGCGTCGGCGCCGGCCAGCTCGGTGAGCTGCCGGGCGCGTTCGCGGCGGCGATGGACGACGACCTGAACACCTCCGCCGCGTTCGCCGTCCTGCACGAGGTGGTCCGCGACGGCAACACCGCCCTGACCGGCGGCGACGATGTGACCGTCCGCACGGCGCTGGCCGCGGCCCGCGCCATGCTGGATATCCTCGGGGTCGACCCCCTCGACCCGGCGTGGACCGGTGGCGGCCGCACGGACGACCTGCGCGGCGTGGTGGACTCACTGGTCGCGCTGGCCCTGGAGCAGCGCGCACAGGCCCGCGGTCGCAAGGACTGGGCCGCCGCCGACGCCGTACGCGACCAGCTCAAGCAGGCCGGCGTGGTGGTCGAGGACACCCCCCAGGGCCCCCGTTGGACTATTGGAGAGCAGGACTGATGGCCGGCAACTCGCAGCGCCGTGGCCGGCGTCTGACGCCGAAGGCGGGAGCCCCCAAGGGCTCCGGTGGCAAGAACAAGGACGCCCTCGCCGGGCGGGGCAGGACCCTGCCCGCCGACGAGCGGCCCTGGCACAAGGCCTACTCGGGCACCGAGAAGCTGCCCCAGCGCACCGCATGGAAGCAGGACAAGGAGCGCCGGGCGGCGGCCGAGGAGGGCCGCGCGCCCAAGATCGGCCAGCCGGGCAGCAAGGACACCACCTGGGGCAAGGGCGGTGGCCGGGGCACGCCGACGGGCGGCGGGCGCGGCACGGGCGGCGGCCGGGGCGCCAGGCCCGCCGGTCGGGGCGGCCCCCGGGTCGCTCCGGGCCGCAAGTCCAACCCGTCGAAGGACACGCCGGAGCTGCTGGTCGGGCGCAACCCGGTGCTGGAGTCGCTGCGCGCCCAGGTGCCGGCGACCGCGCTCTACACGGCCCAGGGCATCGACGCCGACGACCGGGTCAACGAGATCGTCCGGACCGCCGCCGACCGGGGCATCGCGATCCTGGAGGTCAGCCGGGCCGAGCTGGACCGGATGACTGGTGGCGTGCTGCACCAGGGCATCGGCCTCCAGGTGCCGCCGTTCGCGTACGAGCCGTTCGAGGACCTCGTCGCGGCGGCGCTGGAGCAGGCCGCCCCGCTGCTGGTGGCGCTGGACGGGGTGACCGACCCGCGCAACCTCGGCGCGGTGATCCGGTCCGCCGCCGCCTTCGGCGCGCAGGGCGTCTTCGTACCGGAGCGGCGGGCGGCCGGGATCACCGCGACCGCCTGGCGGACCAGCGCCGGCGCGGCGGCGCGGGTGCCGGTCGCCCAGGTGACCAACCTGACCCGGTCGCTGAAGGCCTGCCAGGACGCCGGCTTCCTCGTGGTGGGCCTGGACGCCGACGGCGAGACCGACCTCTACGACCTGGAGGCCGCCGTCGGCCCGCTGGTCGTGGTGGTCGGCTCCGAGGGCCGGGGGCTCTCCCGGCTGGTCGGCGAGACCTGCGACCTCACGGTCGGCATCCCGATGGTCTCCGACGTCGAGTCGCTCAACGCGAGCGTCGCCGCCGCCGTCACCCTCGCCGAGGTGGCACGCCGCCGGGCCGCCGAGGGCTGATCCCGCAGACACGGAAAAGGGGCGGTCCGCCGATGGCGGGCCGCCCCTTTTCGTCGTACGTCAGATGCGGTTGCCGGTGCCCGCGTTGAACACGTGGCTGCGGCCCTCGCGCGGCTTGACGAACACGGTGTCGCCCATGTTCGGCATGGTGCGCCGGTCGGTACGGACCACGAAGCGCTCGTTGTTGCCCTCCAGCGCGGCGTGGCCGTAGATGTTGGCGTCCGAGCCGAGGTCCTCGACCAGCTCGACGACGACGGGCATGCCGCCCTCGGTCGGGCTGACCAGGTCGCAGTCCTCGGGGCGGAAGCCGACGGTCACCTTGTTGTTGCCACCGTCGGCGCGGGCCGCCTCGACCTGCTCACGGGTGAGCGGGATGTGCAGGTCGGCGAACGCGGCGCCCCGCTCGTTCAGCGGCACGGTCTTGATGTTCATGGCGGGGGAGCCCATGAAGCCGGCGACGAAGACGTTGGCCGGGGTGTCGTAGAGCGCGCGCGGGGTGTCCACCTGCTGGAGCACGCCGTCGAGCATGACCGCCACCCGGTGGCCCATCGTCATGGCCTCGACCTGGTCGTGGGTGACGTAGACGGTGGTGACGCCCAGCTTGGCCTGCAGCGACGCGATCTGGGTACGGGTCTGCACCCGCAGCTTCGCGTCGAGGTTCGACAGCGGCTCGTCCATGAGGAAGACCTGCGGCTCGCGGACGATCGCCCGGCCCATGGCCACCCGCTGGCGCTGACCGCCGGAGAGGGCCTTCGGCTTGCGGCCGAGGAACTCCTCCAGCTGGAGCAGCGCCGCCGCCTCCTTGACCCGCCGGTCGATCTCGGCCTTCGAGGTCTTGCGCAGCTTGAGCGCGAACGCCATGTTCTCGTACACCGTCATGTGCGGGTAGAGGGCGTAGTTCTGGAAGACCATCGCGATGTCGCGGGCCTTCGGCGGCAGGTGGGTGACGTCCCGGTCGTCGATGTGGATCGAGCCCTGGTCGACGTCCTCCAGGCCGGCGAGCATGCGCAGGCTGGTGGACTTGCCGCAACCGGAGGGGCCGACCAGGACGAGGAACTCGCCGTCGCCGATCTCCAGGTCCAGCTGGTTGACGGCGGGACGCTCCTGGCCCGGATAGATCCGGGACGCCTTGGAGTAGGTGACCGTAGCCATGGTGGGGTGCTTCCTTTCACCGGCAGGAACGTGCCGGACGATCCGAGTGAAGGAGCGGCCGGCACGGGAGCGCGCCGGCCCACGGGCAGCCTCTCGATGATCGAGATGTCGTCCGTGTCACTGCACGGTAAACGGCTTTTCGCCATGTGCCAAGGCGGGGAGCACGGGATGGGACAGGCCCCATAGACATTCCGGGCAGTCGGGCACGGGCGGACATCAATCGACCGCCGATACCGGTACTTCGCGGTGGGTCGGCGACGTTTCCGGTGGTCGGGGGGCCTGCCGAGGGGGAAATCCGGACGTCAGTCGCTATGCTGACGTCGGCACCACACGCCCCTGTAGCTCAGCTGGCCAGAGCACTCGCCTTGTAAGCGAGATGTCGCCGGTTCGATCCCGGCCGGGGGCTCCAAATTTCATCAGGCACTTTTCGCCGGGCACTGTCGTGAGCCGGCCGGACGTCCCGCTCCCCGCTGGCGGCGTGCCGGGCTGCCCGGGTCAGGGGGTCGTGTCCAGGTGGACCTCCACGTCGTAGATCAGGCGCACGGGCCGGCCGTTGGTGACGCCGACGAAGACGGGCTCGGCGGCCGGGGTGCGGCCGTGGCGCCAGATTTCGTTCCGGGCCGCTTCCCGGGACTCGTGGTGGTGTTTCCCCGCTCGGTGCAGTGCCAGGACCCGCCGGGCCGTCGTCGGGTCGGTGTCGAGCTGGATCCGCATCAGGGGCATGTCCGCGCCTCCTCCATGGCGTGGCGGGTCAAGGAACCTAACGCGTGTCGGGCAACTTATCGGCGTTAAGTTACCCAAGCACCGTACTAGAGTGGTCGGGTGCCCCTCAACCGATCCGGCCAGGCGCCGCGCGAAGAGTCGGCTGGTCGGCCCGGTGCTGCGCGCTCGGTGTGGCTCCGCGCCGAATCCGCCCGTCCGCGCCGCACGCCGCCGCTGAGCCGCCAGCGCATCGTCGACGCCGCGGTGGCCCTGCTCGACGGGCACGGTATCGACGGGCTGACGATGCGTCGCCTCGCCCAGCAGCTCGACGTCACCTCCACGGCGCTGTACTGGCACGTGAAGACGAAGGACGACGTGCTGGACCTGGCCGTCGACCAGATCTTCGGCGACGTACGACTTCCGCACGACGTGGGTGACTGGCGGGACGACGTCCGCACGCTGGCCCGGAACTGGCGGGCGGCCATCCTGCGTCACCCCTGGGCGGCGAGCCTGATCGGGCGTCCCATGCTCGGCCCCAACGTGCTCGCGCGTACCGAGTTCCTGCAGTCGGCACTGGTCCGGGGCGGCTTCTCGGACCATCGACTGGCGGTGGCCACCCGCCTGCTCGCCAACTACGTCATCGGTGCCGCGCTCACCGAAGCCACCTGGCGACAGACCGCGGACCCGCACGCGCGCGCCGAGGCCCGGCGCCACATCACGGCGAATCCCGCCGCCTATCCGACCCTCGGCGCCTCCGGCCATCTCGACGACGCCCGATGGGACGACGACGACCTGTTCGAACACGGCCTCGACGCCATCCTCGCGACGGCGCCGAGGTAGCGGGCCCCGCGTGGCGGCACCCTATGCTGGGCGGCGTGAGCAGGGCGGCGGAGGAGTCGAACCGGGCCATGCTGCGCGCCCGCGACGCCATGGACCGCGCGTACGACAAGCCGCTGGACATCGCCGCCCTGGCCCGCATCGCGTACGTCTCCGAGGCGCACTTCATCCGCACCTTCCGGGCCACCTTCGGCGAGACCCCGCACCGCTACCTCCAGCGGCGGCGGGTGGAGCGGGCCATGTACCTGCTGCTGCACACCGACCGGGACGTCACCGACGTCTGCTACGCGGTCGGCTTCTCCAGCCTGGGCACGTTCAGCCGCACGTTCCGTCAGATCGTCGGCGAGCCGCCGTCGGAGTACCGCCGGCGCAAGGCGCCGACCGCCGCCGTGCCGATCTGCTTCACCAAGGCCTGGACCCGGCCCAGCAGCTTCGGCCAGCAGAGGTCAGTTTTGGATAAGCAGCAGGTCAGGCCCGCCCCGTAGCGTTCCCGGCATGACGATGAACGCGATCAGCCGCTCCCAGATCTACGTCCTCGACCAGGACGAGGCCCTCGACTTCTACGTGGGAAAGCTCGGCCTGGAGGTCAACACCGACCAGGATCTCGGCTTCATGCGCTGGCTGACGGTCAACCTGCCCGGCGACCCGGAGCGCGAGATCCTGCTGGAGAAGCCGGGCCCGCCCGCGCTGGACCCGGCCACCGCCGAGCAGGTCCGGGAACTGCTCACCAAGGGGGCCCTGGGCGGCTACCTCTTCATGACCACCGACGACGCGCACAAGACGTACGAGGACCTGGTCGCCAAGGGCGTCGAGATCACCGACGAGCCGATGGAGCGCCCGTACGGGATCGACTTCGGCATCCGCGACCCGTTCGGCAACAAGATCCGCATCGGCCAGATGTTCCCCAGGGGCTGATCCTGGCGTCGAGGGGCCATGATCGGGAGGCGTGCCGCCGGCGGCACGCCTCCGGTCGCGTACGAGGGGGACGACGTGGGCCGCGCCCCGCTCAGCCGGTGGCCCCGAGCAGGAGTTCCACCACCGCGCGGGCCGTCGGGCGCGTGCCGCCGTCGGACGGGCAGTCGACGTAGCCGGTCTCCACCGCCCCGACGGTCAGCCGGTAGCTGAAGGCGTCCCGGCAGGCGGTGGGGGTCGCCGGGCGGCCGGTCTCGGCGGCGAGCGCGGGGTCGGCGACGAGCCGGCGCAGCCGGTCCAGGTCCGCGCCGGAGAGGCGGCCGGTGCGCCGCGACCCGGCGCGGTCGACGGCGGTCCACCGTCCGTCGGGCTTCACCGTCACGGTGTCGCCGCGCCCGGCGATCCCGCCAGACCGGGTCAGCACGACGCGCGCCGCGGTCGTCGGTGCGGGGGTGGGCGGCGCGGCCGTCGGCCCGTCGGGTGCGGACGGGCTCGCCGGGAAGCTCTCCGGCGGTGGCACCCGGTGCGCCGGCTGGGTGGCCGCGCAGCCGGACAGGAGAGTCGCCACCAGCGCGATCTTGATCCCGGCCATCGAAGCTGATCTCATGCCGCTCGGACGCGCGGCGCGGCGGCGCGGTTCCCGCCGGCCCCGGTTCCACCGAACGGTCAGTGTCCCGGGCGGAATCCGGATCACCCCTTCTCTTTTGGGTCGTCTCATCGTTATATCTACATGCGTGACTATCCCCGTCACGCATACCCCCGTTCAGGAGGGCACGTGAAGAGACCCCTTGCCGCCGTCGGTACGGCCCTGCTCACCAGCGGGCTGCTGACCGGCGTCGCCACCCCGGCGCTCGCGGCACCCCCGACCGCCCCCGCCCCGGGCGGGCCCGCCGCCGCCGCGGCGAGTGTCCTGCGGACCAACCCCGGCGCCGTCCAGGGCACCGCCGCCGAGTCCTACCAGGTGCACAGCGCCAAGGTGGACCCGAACGGCGCCGCGCACACCCGCTACACCCGGACCTACCAGGGCCTGCGGGTGTACGGCGGTGACTTCGTCATCCACACGGCCCCCGACGGCGGCTACGCCGGCTCCTCCGTCGGTCTGGACGCCCCGCTGACCCTGCCCACCACGGCGAAGGTCCCGGCCGCGGCGGCGAAGAAGGCCGCCCGCGCCCAGTTCTCCGGCACGCTCACCGCCGTGGGCGCCCCGGAGCTCTTCGTCGACGCCAGCTCCGGCAAGGGCCGGCTGGCCTGGGAGACCGTCGTCACCGGCTGGCACCCGGACGGGCAGACCCCGTCGAAGTTCCACGTCGTCACCGACGCCGTCACCGGCAGGACCATCGGCTCGTACGACGAGATCGAGGCCGTCGCCGGCACGGGCAACAGCGTCTACTCGGGCACCGTCACCGTGGACACGACGCTCTCCGGCAGCACGTACCAGATGATCGACCCGCTGCGCGGCAACGGCTCCACGTGCGACATGAACAACGGCACGTCGACCTGCACCACGTTCACCGACGCCGACAACACCTGGGGCACCGGCGCCACCTCCAACCGGCAGTCCGCCGCCGTGGACGCGCACTACGGCGCCGCCCGGACGTACGACTACTTCAAGAACGTGCACGGCCGCAACGGCATCTTCGGCGACGGCCGGGGCGTGCCCAGCCGGGTGCACTACGGCAACAACTACGTCAACGCCTTCTGGGACGGCTCCCGGATGACCTACGGCGACGGCAGCGGCAACTCCCGGCCGCTGGTCTCGATCGACGTGGCCGCCCACGAGATGAGCCACGGCGTGACCGAGAACGTGGTCCCCGGTGGCCTGACCTACTCCGGCGAGTCCGGCGGCCTCAACGAGGCCACCAGCGACATCTTCGGCAACATGGTCGAGTTCTACGCCAACAGCCCCGCCGACCCGGGCGACTACCAGGTCGGCGAGAAGATCAACATCAACGGTGACGGGACGCCGCTGCGCTACATGTACAACCCGTCCCTGGACGGCTCGGGCGACAGCTGCTGGTCGACCGCCACGAAGAGCAAGGACGTGCACTACTCGTCCGGCGTGGCCAACCACTTCTTCTTCAACCTCGCCGAGGGCACCGGGGCCACCCCGTACGGCACCTCGCCGATCTGCGGCTCCGCCCCCGCGGTGACGGGCATCGGCCGCGCCAAGGCCGAGAAGATCTGGTGGCGGGCGCTGGACACGTACTTCACCTCCAACACCTCGTACGTGAACACCAGCAACCCGGCGAACACGGCCCGGGCGTACAGCCTGCGCGCCGCGACCGACCTGTACGGCAGCTGCTCCACCGAGTACCGGACCGTCCAGGCGGCCTGGACCGCGGTGAACGTGGCCGGCAACGACGCGCCGTGCTCGACCGGCAACGACTTCTCGGTCTCGCTCTCGCCGACCTCCGGCGCGGTGAACCCCGGCGCCTCGGTCTCGACCACCGTGGCGACGGCCACCACCAGCGGCTCGGCGCAGACCGTGACGCTGTCGGCCACCGGCCTGCCGAGCGGGGCGACCGCCTCGTTCAGCCCGGCCTCGGTGACCTCGGGCGGCTCCTCGACCCTCACCGTCGCCACCACGGCCGCCACGCCGCCGGGCACCTACACGGTGACCGTCAACGGCGCCGGCTCGGTCACCCGCAGCGCCACCTACACGTTGACCGTGAACGGCACCGGCGGCGGCTGCACCAGCCCGGGTCAGAAGCTCGGCAACCCGGGCTTCGAGTCCGGGGCCACCACCTGGACGCAGACCTCGGGCGTGATCGGCCAGCACGGCACCGCGCAGCCGGCCCGCACCGGCACCTGGAGCGCGTGGCTGAACGGGTACGGGACCACCCGCACCGACACGCTCGCCCAGTCGGTGAGCCTGCCGGCGGGCTGCACGTCGTACAACTTCAGCTTCTGGCTGCACGTCGACTCGGCGGAGACCACCACCGGCACCGCGTACGACACCCTGCGGGTGCAGGTGCTCAACTCCTCCGGGACGGTGCTGGCGACCCTCGCCACGTACTCGAACCTGAACAAGGCCACCGGCTACGCGCAGAAATCGTTCTCGCTGGCCGCGTACAAGGGGCAGACCGTGACCCTGAAGTTCACCGGCACCGAGGACGCGTCGCTCCAGACGTCCTTCGTCGTGGACGACACCGCGCTCAACGTCTCCTGACGTAGCCGCACCGTCGCCGGGCCCCCGCCGTTATGGTCGCCGCACGCGTCGCCGGTCCCGGCGGCCGGGCGGACGGGCGAAGGGGTGGTGACGGTGGCGGACGCGGAACTCCTCGTCGAGGTGGCCGGGCCGGTGGCGACGGTGGTGATCCACAACCCGGCCCGGCGCAACGCGATGACCACCGGGATGTGGCGGCGGCTGCCGGAGCTGCTCGACGGGCTGGAGGCCGATCCGGCCGTCCGGGTGCTGGTGCTCACCGGTGCCGGCGGCACGTTCTGCGCCGGCGCGGACCTGGGCGACCTGGACGAGCTGCTGGACGCGGGCGACGCCAGCATCGCGGTGGCCGCCGAGGAGCGGCTCGCCGCCTTCGCCAAGCCGACCGTCGCCGCCGTCCGGGGCGCGTGCGTGGGGGGTGGCTGCCAGCTCGCCGTCGCCTGCGACCTGCGGATCGCCGCCGCCGACGCGCGCTTCGGCGTGCCGCCGGCCCGGCTGGGCCTGGTGTATCCGGCGCCGACCACCCGCCGGCTGGCCCGGCTGGTCGGCCCGGCCGCCGCCAAGCACCTGCTCTTCACCGCCGAGCTGATCGACGCCGAGCGGGCGCTGCGGGTGGGCCTGGTCGACGAGGTGCTGCCGGGCGACCGGCTCGCCGCCCGGGTGGACGAGCTCACCGCCGCCGTGGTCGCCCGGTCGCAGCTCAGCGTCGCCGCGGCCAAGGAGATCGTCGACGGGCGGGCGGACGAGGACCGGATCGCCTGGTGGCACGGGCAGGTCCGGGCCAGCGGCGAGGCCCGCGAGGGCGTGGCGGCCTTCCACGAGCGCCGCCCGCCCCGCTTCGGCTGGACGCCGCCCGCCGGGCACTGACCGCCGGGGGCCGGCGGGTGCCGCGCCGAGGGTCGTACCCCCGACGCGGCCCCCCGTTCCCGCCGGCCGGTCCGTCACCGCCCGGCCAGCCCCGCCCAGCTCGGCGCCACCGGCTCGCGCCGCAGCGGCATGCCCGCCTCGGCCGGCGTCCGGTCGCCCTTGCGCTGGTTGCACCCGTAGCAGGCGGCGGTCGTGTTCCGCCAGGTGTTCCGGCCGCCGCGCGAGCGGGGCAGGACGTGGTCGACGGTGTCGGCCGGCCCCCCGCAGTACGCGCAGCAGCGCCCGTCCCGGCGCAGCACCCCGGCGCGGGACCAGGCCGGGCCGGCGCTGAACCGCCACCGGGTCACCACGTAGCGGACGAGGCGCACCACCCGGGGCACCGGGAACACCCCGATCAGCCGGTCCGGCTCGGCCTCGTGGATCTCGGCGACCCGCCGGCAGAGCATCCGGATCGCGTGCTGGACGGTGACCCGGTGCAGCGGGCCGAGGTCGGCGTTGACGACGAGGACGGCGTCCACCGGTGTCTCCCTTCGTGGCGGTGACGATCTGGCTGGGCCGGACAGCGAAAGAGCCGCCCGGTCCGGGTGCGGACGGGCGGCTCGACGTCGTGCGGGCACGCGTCAGTCGGGCCGGCCGCCCCCGGGGTCTTCGGCGCGGTGACCGCCGCCGTTCGCCGGAGGCGTGGGCAGGCACGACGGCACACCGGTGACGTGCGACATCGACATGACCAGCTCCCGCGGCGGTGGTTGACCTTGCGCGCTCACGGTAGGTCGGCGGGGGAGAGAGGGGCAACGGATTTCGATCGAGGCCCCGGCTCGTCGGGGCGGCGCTGCCGGCGGGCCCGGCCGGCGGCCCGCGCGGCGGCCAGCGGCCGGTCGATGCGTACGGCCATCCGCGCGGTCAGCTCGGCCTCCAGCAGCGGCCGGTTGACCTCCCCGGCGACCGTGAGCGCCGGTCCCGAGACGGTGCGCCAGATCGCGGCCAGCCCGGCGCCCAGCCCGAGCAGGGCCACGGCGGCCCGCGTCACCGGCGAACCAGCGGCGGCGAGCGCGCTCACCCCGACGACGGCGAACAGCACCGCGAGCAGCGGTACGAGCACCGGCCAGAAGATCCCCCGGACGGCCTGCACCACCAGCCTCCGGTCCCGGATGATCAGGTTCCGGGCGACGATGGCGTAGTCCTCCTCGTCCAGCAGGTCCCTGGGGTGCAGCCCGCCGGTGAGCACGCCCCGCCACAGCTCGCCCTGATTACGCAGCTCGCGGGCCAGCTCGGGCAGCCCCGCCTCGGTCGGGTCGCCCACGCCCGCCCTGGTCACCGCCGACGCCCACGCCGACAGCGACCGGCGGACCACCGCGGCCGAGTACGGGGGCAGCACGCTGGCCAGCTCGCCCAGCCACCGGCCGATCTCGAACTGCCGGCCGCCGAAGCGGCGGGCCACCTGCCCGGCGTCGCCGTGCCGGACGGCGTCGCCGTACCGGACGGTGTCGGCCAGCGAGCGCCCCAGCCGGTACGCCAGCCCCACCCGTTGGTTGGTGGCCATGGTCCAGCGCAGCAGCTCCACGTTCAGGTCGTCGAGGGCGAGCAGCAGGACGTCGGCGGAACCGTCGGCCACCCGGGCCCGCGCGTCGGTGGTGGGGGGCGCGGGGCCGACGCGCCGGGTCAGCTCGGTGATCTGGGCGAGCGCGACCTCCACCCCGTCCAGGTACATCTGCATGCGCCGCCGCCCCGACATCTCGGTCAGGTTGGACAGCTTCGCCGGTGCGCCCGCGGGCCGGTCGGCCCCGGGGTCGAGCAGGTCGGCGGTCTGCGCGTGGTGGTAGGCGTCCGCCATCCACCAGCCGAGCCGCAGGGCGGTCACGACGCAGGCCCGCTCGTCCCGGATCAGCGGGTACGCGTCGTCCCGCGGCACGTCGGCGACGAGCGGGTCGTCGTCCGTACGCGGCGACATCCCGCTGACCTCCCGAGTCATCCCAGACGGTCAGCGTATGCCAGTTGATCGACCCTTTTGCCCGTTTTGCTCATCCCGGCCCGGCGAGCAGGCCCCGGGGCCGGATCGAGCGGACCGGCTCGGCCGCGCCGCCCTCGGCGCGCAGGATGTGGTTGGCCGCGATGATCCCGGTCGCCGCCGACCGCTCCATCAGGGCGCTCGGGAAGTCCGTCCGGACGCCGTCGCCGGCCAGGTAGAGCCCGTCGGCGTCGGTGCGTACCCCCGGCCGCCAGGCGTGGCTGCCGGGCGTGAACGCCGGCGCCTGCGCCTCCACCCGGGCGCGCAGCTCGCGGACCCGCAGCCGCGCCGCCTCCGGCCAGAGCACGGTCAGCTCGGCCCACATCCGCTCGGCCAGCTCCTCGGCCGGCACACCCGCCTCACAGGCGTACGCGTGCAGCTCCACGACCGAGCCCCCGGTGCGCTCCGCCCAGCGGCGGGACTCGTTCTCCAGCCGGTGGTAGAGGGTCACCGAGTCCAGGGTGGGCTGCCGGGACACCCCGCTGAACACCGCCCGGTCGGCGGAGACGTCCCCGTCGCACCAGAAGCGCGCCACCGCGTACGGCGGGCCGGGCCGGCCGTACGCGGGCATCCGCGCCGCCAGCCGGGGCGCGTGCCCGGCCAGGCCGGGCGAGGCCGCGACCAGCGCGGCGAGGGCGGGCGGGTCGACGGCGAGCACCACGTGCCCGGCCGGGTACGACGTGCCGTCGGCGGTCGTCACCCGCCAGCCGGCGCCGTCGCGGTTCACGGCGGTGGCGGCGGCGTCCGGCACCACCCGGCCGCCGTGCTTCTCCACGTGCCGCGTCAGCGGCTCCCAGATCGCCGTCGCGTAGTCCTCGTCCGGGCAGTCGAAGGCCAGCCCCTCCGGGTTGCCCAGCAGGTAGAAGTGGAACTGGGCGATCATCTCCGCCGCCGACATCTCCGCCTCGTGGTTGAAGAACGAGTGGGAGAAGACCTCGAAGAGCATCGCGCGGGCCCGGTCGGGCAGCCGCAGCGAGGTGAGCAGCGCGTCGGCGGTGGTGTCGTCGAACTCGGCGTAGGTGCGCGCCGGGTCGTAGGTGAGCAGGGGCAGCGCCGCGTCCCGGTCCATCCCGCGCAGGTCCCGCAGGCGCAGGCTGGGGCTGCGCAGCAGCAGCGCCAGCAGGTTCATCGGCGGCGCGGGCGGCAGCCTGCCGAACTCCTCGGTGGGCCACCGCTCGCTCAGGATCGGGTAGCCCGGAACCGGCTTGAGGAAGCCGAGCCCAGGGTCGGCGCGGCGCAGGATCGACCGCCAGTTGTAGTACTGCCGGAAGAACGCGTGGAAGCCGTGCTCGTTCATCTGCCGGGTGCCGTCGGCGAGCGTCTCCGGCCAGGCCCGGAGCCGGCCGCCGAGGGTCGGCGCGGCCTCCAGCACGGTCACCGTCACCCCGCGCTCCGCCAGCACCACCGCCGCCGACATGCCCGCGATCCCGCCGCCGACCACCACCGCCTCGACCGGACCCGGCACGCGGGGGGCGCCACCACCGCCCGGGTCCACCTCGTGCTCGCGTACGCCGATGAGCCGACCGACCACCTTCGACAGCGCCATGTGCACCTTCCCCGCCGGATGGGTCTACAGTCTGCCCGCTGACCCGTCAGGAGGAACCTTCGTCGCCGGGGACACCTGACGCGCCCCGCTCACATGGGCGGCGGCAGGCAGCGGCGCTGCCGGTCCGAGGCGGGCCAGACGTACTCCAGGTCGGGTGGGACGTCGTCGCCGAAGATCGGCCCGTAGTGCGCGGGGTCCTTGCGCAGCAGCGACGAGCGGTGGCTCAGGTGCAGGTCGTCGCGGCCCAGCCAGGGCGGCAGCTCCCCGGCCTCGGCCAGCTCCCGCTGGGTGCGGACCCGGGTCAGGCCGCAGGCGGCGGCGAGGTCGGCGGTCATCGTGCCCGCGCAGGTGTCGGCCCGGCCGGGCTCGCACCAGACCGCGCAGACGTCCAGCCCGTACCGGGTGAGGGCCTCCTCGTACCCGGCCCACATCTTCACCGCCGGGTGGTTGCGCCAGCCGTACGTGGGCCAGGTCAGCCCGCGCAGCACCTGGATGGTCTCCACCCGCTGCTTGCCCAGCCGCTTCTGGTCCAGCGTCCGGGCGCTGGCCAGGAAGTCC
This sequence comes from Micromonospora sp. URMC 107, assembly GCF_051386315.1. Taxonomy (NCBI): domain Bacteria; kingdom Bacillati; phylum Actinomycetota; class Actinomycetes; order Micromonosporales; family Micromonosporaceae; genus Micromonospora; species Micromonospora sp. URMC 107. Next base: position 39,754 of record NZ_JBPQTK010000009.1, on the reverse strand, counting down.
GGGTACGGCAGGAACGTCTGCATGCCGGTGCTCTACCCGCCCCCGGAGGGGACATGCCGTGCGACCAGCGTTCATGATCAAGGGGCTGCGCGCGGCGCGACCGGCTGACTACCATGCGGCACATGGCGGAGCCCCTGCTGGATCGTGCGCGGCGTGCCGGCCGGCGGCTCCGGGTCAACGGGGACGCGCGGGCGCACTACGTGGTCTGTGGCCGCGACGCCCTCGCCTACTGGGTGGTGCGGGCGCTGCTCGCCACCGAGCTCCAGGCCGGCCGCGTCCGGATCACCCTCGTCGTGCCCGAGCGGCCGCGCTCGGACGAGCCCGACGGGCGCGACCTCCAGGGCGTCGAGGTGGTACGCGCGGACCGGCTGGACGAGGTCACCTTCCGCCGGGCCGGGCTGGCCGGCGCCGACGGGCTGGCCCTGCTGCACCAGGACGACGTGGGCAACATGCACGCCGCGCTCTGCGCGCAGGAGGTCGAGCCCCGGCTGCGCCTGGTGGTGCGGATGTTCAACACCGGGCTCGCCAACGGGGTGCGGCAGATCTTCCCCGACTCGGCGGTGCTCTCCGACGCCTCCATGGCCGCCCCCGCCTTCGTGGCCGCCGCGCTCGGCGAGGTCGCCCCCACCCACTTTCGGCACGGCGGGCGCACCCTCTACGTGGCCCGCCGCGACGACGTACGCCCGACCGACGTGGTGTGCGGGGTGGCCGACACCCACGACCCGCAGCAGGTCCGGCTGCTGCCCGCCGACGAGCGCGCGGCCGACCTGGTGATCGCCGAGGCGACCGGCGCGCCGCCCGGGACGGAGCTGGCCGCCCGCCGGCTCAGGCGGGCCCGCCGGCGCCGCCGCCCCCTGACGGTGCTGCTGCGCGCGGTGCGCAGCTTCGCCACCCGCAAGATCGGCGTCGCGGTGATCGTGCTGCTGGTGGTGATCGGGGTGCTCGGCTGGCTCAACGGCTACGCCGCGCACCGGGGCTGGGCCGACTCGCTCTATCTCACGCTGGTGACCACGCTGACCGGGCAGGATCCCAACCCGGACAAGCCGGCCGGCGAGCAGATCATGCAGGTGGTGCTCAACCTGGCCGGGCTGGCGCTGATCCCGCTGATCACCGCCGTGGTGGTGGACGGCATCGTCAACGCCCGGCTGGCCCTGCACTCCGGCCGCATCCAGCCCGAGCGCTCCGGGCACGTGGTGGTGGTCGGGCTGGGCAACGTCGGCACCCGGGTGATGGCCCAGCTCTGCGACTTCGGCGTCGAGGTGGTCGCCATCGACAAGGTGCCCGAGCCGCGCGGTGGGGCGCTGGCCCGGCGGCTGGGCGTGCCGCTGATCGTGGGGGACGCCGCGCTGGAGGAGACGCTCCAGTCGGCGTCCGTGGGGGGCTGCCAGGCCCTGGTGGTGGTCTCCACCGACGACGAGACCAACCTCCAGGCGGCGCTCAACGGCCGGGCCGTCAACCCGGAACTCCAGGTGGTGCTGCGACTCTTCGACGGCCACTTCGCCGAACGCATCCAGCAGGCCTTCGGCATCGGCGTCTCGCGCAGCGTGTCGTACCTCGCCGCGCCGTCGTTCGCGGCCGCGCTGCTGGACCGCGCGGTGATCGCCACCATCCCGGTCGGCCGGCACGCGCTGCTGGTCACCGAGGTCTCCGTCGCCGCCGGGTCGGCGCTGGACGGTCGGCCCCTCGCCGCGGTCGGGCGGGCCGAGAGCGTACGCCTGCTGGCGCACGCCCGGGCCGGCCAGCGCCTCGACTGGGCGCCCGATCCGCGCCTGGTGATCGTCGCGGGTGACCGGCTGACGGTGGTGGCCCGCCGGGCCGGCCTGAACGCCCTGCTCCGCGAGGCCGCGCCACCCCCGCCGGAGGACCCGGTCGCGCCCACGCCCCGGCAGCCGGAGGAGTGACCCGTCAGGCCCGGCCGGGGCGCAGGGCGTACCAGAGGGCGCCGACGGCGAGCACGGCGGCGCCGGCGAGCACGCTGGACAGCGGCAGGTTGACCGCGAGCAGCAGGCAGCCGGTCAGCCCCAGCACGGCCAGCGCCCGCACCGGCAGCCGCCGGCCCGGGTCGCGGCCCAGCGTCAGGGCGGCGGCGTTGGTGATCGCGTAGTAGACCAGCACCGTGCAGCTGGAGAAGCCGATCGCGTCGCGGACGTCACCCAGCAGCACGATCAGCACCACCACGGCGGCAACGGCCAGTTCCGCCCGGTGCGGCACCCGGTGCACCGGGTGGACCGTGGCGAGCGCCCCCGGCAGGTCGCGGCGGCGGGCCATCGCCAGCGCGGTCCGGCCCACCCCGGCGAGCAGGGAGAGCAGGACTCCGGTCACCGCCACGGTCGCCCCGGCCCGCACCAGCCACGCCAGCCCGGGCAGCCCGGCGGCCGTCACCACGTCGGCCAGGGGCGCGGCGGATGCGGCCAGCCGGCCGGCCCCGAGCACGCCGACCGCCACCACGGCGAGCACCAGGTAGACCGCCAGCACCACGCCGAGGGCCAGCGGGACCGCCCGGGGGATGGTCCGCTCCGGGTCGCGTACCTCCTCGCCGAGGGTGGCGATCCGGGCGTACCCGGCGAAGGCGAAGAAGAGCAGCCCGGCGGCGGTGAGCACGCCCCGCCCGCCGCCGTCGGGGTCGCCGAGCCGGTCGAGCGAGACGTCGCCGCCGACCGCGCCGGCCACCGCGACCAGGGCCAGCACCGTCAGCACCACGCCGACCAGCACCTTCGTCGCGGTCGCGGTCTTGCCGATGCCGCGCAGGTTCACGGCGGTCACCGCCAGCACCGCGCCGACGGCGACGAGCCGGGCCTGACCCGGCCAGAGGTACGCCCCGATGGTCAGCGCCATCGCCGCGCAGCTCGCCGTCTTGCCGACCACGAAACCCCAGCCGGCCAGGAACCCGGCGAACGGGCCGAGCCGCTCCCGCCCGTACACGTAGGTGCCGCCGGACTCGGGGTAGCGGGCCGCGAGCCGGGCCGAGCTGGTCGCGTTGCAGAAGGCGATGGCGCCGGCCAGCACGAGCGCCGCCAGCAGCCCGGCCCCGCCGGCCGCCGCCGCGGCGGGCGCGAAGACCACGAAGATGCCCGCGCCGAGCATCGACCCCAGGCCGATGACCACCGCGTCCGCTACGCCCAGGCGGCGCGCCAGTTGATCCACGGCGAGACCCTAGGGGGCGGAGATGAACGGATGGTTCCAGCCCCGCAGCGCGCCCGGCAACGGCAGTCCGTCCCAGGGCACCCGGTGCAGCAGCCGGTCGAGGACGAGGCCGAGCATCAGGGCGGCCAGCCCGTCGGTGAGCCAGTGGAAGTTCAGGTAGGTGGTCGTGACCAGCAGGATCGCCGGTGGCGCGAAGCGGACCAGCCGGTACGCGACCGGGGACAGCCGCCCGGCGGTCAGCGCGGCCAGCAGCACGGCGATCACCCCGTACCAGACGATCGCGTTGGCGACGTGCCCCGACGGGTAGGACATCGAGTAGGCCCCCGCCGGCAGCCGGTTGAAGATCTCCACCGCCTCACCGGGCGGCAGGAACGGCTCCTTGACCGTCGCGCTCGGCGCGGCCCGGTCGGTCCACAGCTTGAGCGGCCCGATGGTCAGGTAGGTCAGCACGAACGCGCCCGCCACCAGCAACAGCGGCCGGACGGAGTGCCGGCGCCAGGCCACCGCGAGCGCGAGCGCCCCGGAGACCGGCATCAGCAGCCAACCGCCCTGCCCGAGCAGGTTGAACACCCGGGCGGTCCAGTACAGCGGCGCCGGGTCGTGCGCGAACGCCCACTCGCTGACCGCCAGGTCGAGATCGTGGAGCTGCCCCTCGGCGAGCGCCAAGGTCAGCGCCGCGAAACCGGCGAGCAGCACCGCGTCGAACCACCAGCCGGCCGGCCGGACCGGCCGGAGCTGCGCCTTTCCCCGTACCGCAGTGGTCTCCCGCACCCCGTCACGCTACCGGTCCCGGTCGGTGCCGGACCGGGACGGGCCGGGGCGCCCTGTGTGCCGAGCCACGAAGGGAGGCGCTCGGCGGGGTGGACCCGTCAGACTTGTCCCCGTGCGGATCACCTCGGCCCTCGTGGACCCGGCGCTGCTCGACCTCCCCTGGTCGACCCCGCTGGAGGAGTGGCCTGCGCAACACCTGGTGGCGTTGCCCCAGGGCATCTCCCGGCACATCGTCCGCTTCGTCCGGCTGGGTGAGTACGTCTACGCGTTCAAGGAGACCCGCGAGCGGATCGCGGAGCGGGAGTACGACCTGCTCCGCGCCCTGGAGCGGATCGACTTCCCGTCGGTCGAGGCGGTGGCGATCGTCGCCGACCGGCAGACCGACGACGGGGAACCCCTCGAGTCGGTGCTGATCACCCGGCACCTGCAGTTCTCGCTGCCCTACCGGGCGCTCTTCTCGCACACCCTGCGACCGGAGACGATGGGCCGGCTGCTCGACGCGCTGGCCGCCCTGATCGTCCGGATGCACCTCACGGGCTTCTTCTGGGGCGACTGCTCGCTGTCGAACACGCTGTTCCGGCGGGACGCCGGGGCGTTCGCCGCCTACCTGGTGGACGCCGAGACCGGGGCGCTGCACCACGCCCTCTCCAACGGCCAGCGCGGCGAGGACCTGGAGATCGCCCGGGTCAACATCTTCGGCGAGGCGCTCGACCTGCAGGCCGCCGGGCTGCTGCACGAGTCGATCGACCCGGAGGTGGTCTGCGAGGAGGTCGTCCAGCGCTACGAGCGGCTGTGGCACGAGATCACCTACGAGCAGCAGGTCGAGCGGGAGGCCCGGCACGACATCGAGGGGCGGATCCGCCGCCTCAACGAGCTGGGCTTCGACGTCGCCGAGGTGGCCATGTCCACGATGGACAACGGGCGGTACCTGATCCGGCCGAAGGTGGTCGACGCCGGCTACCACACCCGGCGGCTGCTCCGCCTGACCGGCCTGGACGCCGAGGAGAACCAGGCCCGCCGGTTGCTGAACGACCTCGACGCCTACCGGGCCGAGAGCTACCTGACCGACGAGCAGCAGGCCGCGCACCGCTGGCTGACCGAGGTCTTCGAGCCGGTGGTCCGGGCCGTGCCCGCGCACCTGCGCCGCAAGCTGGAGCCGCAGGAACTCTTCGCGCAGATCATCGAGCACAAGTGGCTGCTCTCCGAGCGGGCCGGCCGGGACGTCGGGATGGCCCCGGCCGTGCAGTCGTTCCTCTCCGACGTGCTGGTGCACCGCCCGGACGAGCAGGCGGTGCTCGGCGTCGAGGTCCCCACCGCCTGACGCCCCTCCCGGGCCGGAGCACGGGCCGGCGCTCATCCTCGGCGGTCACTCCACCCAGGAGCCGCCGCGCATCACCCGGACCACGTTGAGGTCGTCGTCGAGCACCACCAGGTCGGCCCGGAGCCCGACCTGGATTGCGCCCAGCTGGTCGCCGAGGCCGATCGCGCGGGCCGGCGTGGTGGACGCCATCCGGACGGCGTCCGCGATCGGGATCCCGGCGGCCACCGCGTGCCGCAGCGCGGCGTCCATGGTCAGGGTGCTGCCCGCGATCGCGCCGTCGCGGGCCAGCCGGGCGACGCCGTCCGCCACCGTGACCGCCTGGCCGCCCAGGTCGTACTCGCCGTCGGGCATGCCGGCGGCGGCCATCGCGTCGGTGATCAGGGCGGCCCGCTCGGGGCCCGCCGTCGACGTGGCGAAGGCCAGCATCCCGTCGTGCAGGTGCACGCCGTCGGCGACCAGCTCGCAGACCACGTTCGGCGCGTCCAGCAGGGCCACCACCGGGCCGGGCTCGCGGTGGTGCACCGGCCGCATCCCGTTGAACAGGTGGGTGCCGACGCTCGCGCCCGCCGCGACGGCGGCGCGGGTCTCGTCGAATGTGGCGTCGGTGTGGCCGACCGCCGCGACCACCCGGTGCGCGGTGAGCAGCTTGATCGCCTCCAGCGCGCCGTCCCGCTCAGGGGCGAGGGTGACCATCCGGACCGCCCCGCCGCCCAGCTCGATCAGCTCGGCCAACTCGTCCGTGGACGGGGCGCGGAGGTACTCGGGGTTCTGCGCGCCGCAGCGGGCGGAGGAGAGGTACGGCCCCTCGAAGTGGATCCCGGCCAGCACCCCCTCGGCGACCAGCGGGGCGAACGCCCCGGTGGCCGCGCGCATGAGCGCGAACGGCGAGCTGACGAGGCTGGCCAGCAGGGTGGTGGTGCCGTGCCGCAGGTGGAAGTCGGCGGCCTGCCGGGCCTGCCCGGCGTCGCCCGTGGTGAAGGTGTGTCCGCCGCCGCCGTGCGTGTGCATGTCGACGAAGCCGGGCACGATCCAGTGCCCGTCGCGGACGGACGGGTACTCGGCCACCGCCCTGATCCGACCCTCGTCCAGCTCCACGCAGCCCTGCCGGATCACGCCGGTCGGGGTCACCACCTTGCCGTTCACCCGGTGGGCCATCACTTCTCCAGACTGTCGAGGGCGAGCAGGGCGGCGCCGAGGCAGCCGGCCTCGTCGCCGAGGGCCGCCGCGACCAGGCGCGGCTCCCGGTGGAACGTCATCCGCTCGTGCAGCGCGGCCCGGAGCGGGTCGAGCAGCCGCGCGCCGGCCCGCGCCAGACCGCCGCCGAGCACGACGGTCTCCACGTCGTAGAGGGCCTGGCCGGTGGCGAGGCCGTCGGCGAGCGCCTCGACGGCCTCCCGCCAGACGTCCGTTGCCAGCGGCTCGCCGGCCGCGGCCCGGTCCGCGACCTCGGCGGCGGTCGCCGGCACACCCGCCAGCGCCGAGTAGCGCCGCCCGATCGCGGCGGCGGAGGACACCGCCTCCAGGCAGCCGGGACGGCCGCAGCCGCAGGGCGGTCCGCCGGGGCGTACCTGGATGTGGCCGATCTCGCCTGCGGCGCCGTGCGCCCCGGTCGCGGCCCTGCCGTCGACCACGTGGGCGGCGGCGATCCCGGTGCCGATCGCGACGAAGAGGACGTGCCCGGCGTCGCGGCCCGCGCCGAGTCGGGCCTCGGCCAGGCCGCCGGCGCGCACGTCGTGGCCGAGCGCCGTGGGCAGTCCGAGCCGTTGGTGGGCGAGGTCCCGCAGCGGTACGTCCCGGAAGCCCACGTTCGCCGACCAGACGGCGGTCCCGCGCGCCTCGTCGACGACCCCGGGCACCGCGATGCCGACCGCGACCGGGTCGAGCCCGTCGGCGCGGGCCTTGCCGGCCAGCCCTTCGGCGATGCCCAGGACGGTGTCCACCACGGCGTCCGGGCCGCGCCCGGCGTCGGTCGGGTGCCGCTCGGCGTGCAGCACGGCCCCGTCCGCCCGGACGAGGGCGCACTTCATCCCGGTACCGCCGACGTCCAGTGCGACGACGACGTCGGCCGACCTCACGCGAGTACCACGGAACGGGTCAGGTGCCGGGGCGCGTCGGGGTCGAGGCCCCGGCTGGTGGCGAGCGCCACGGCGAACCGCTGCGCCAGGATCAGGTCGGCCATCGGGTCGACCGGCGTACGGCCGGCTGCCCAGCTGCCCAGCACCGTGCGGCAGCCGTGGGTGCGGCTGTGCACGAACGCCGCCCCCGTCGCCGCCACGTCCTCCGGCAGCCCGTCGGGCACCTCGCCGAACGCCCAGACCAGCCGGCCGGGCGCGGCGATCGAGATCGGGCCGTGCCGGTAGTCCATCGCCGGGTACGCCTCGGCCCAGAAGGTGGCCGCCTCGCGGCACTTCAGGGCCGCCTCCTGGGCCAGCCCGACCGTCCAGCCGCGACCGAGGAAGGTGGCCTGCTCGATCCGGGTCGGGTCGATCGGCAGCGGGGCGCGCACGGCCACCTCCGCGTCGGCGGCCAGCGCGTCGATGTTGTCGCCGAGGTGGGCGCGGAGCAGGGCCAGCGCGGTGGTCGCGAAGCGGGTCTGCACCACCGAGCGCTCGTCGGCGAAGGGCATGGTCACCGCCGCGTCGGCCAGCGCCACGGCGGGGGAGTCCGGGTCGCCGACCAGGACGGTGGTCGGCACCCGCCCGCGCAGGGCGGCGACCAGCTCGGTGACCTCGGTGGTCGTGCCGGAACGGGTGATCGCGACGAGCCGGTCGTAGCGCCGGCCGGCGGGGAACTCGGAGGCCTGGAAGGCGTCGGTCTCGCCCTGCCCGAGGTGCTCGCGGCGGGCCGCGTACGCCATCGCCATGAACCACGACGTGCCGCAACCCACGACGGCGACCCGCTCGCCGGGACGGGGCAGGTGGTCGGCCACGGTGGCGGCGAGTCGCGCCGCCTCCCGCCAGCAGTCGGGCTGGCTCGCGATCTCGGCGTCGACGTACGACATGAGAACTCCTACGCAGGGGAGCGGTGCGCAATACGGCTCGTTAGGGCCGCCTTTCGCGCGTTATTCTGCGCGAAAGCGGCTGGCTGTGGCAACCGACCCCGGCATCGCGCAAGCCAGGGTTTTGCGCCCGTGTAGTTTCGCGCACTACTGTGCACGCAATCAATCACCGACCGCGCAGTAACTGGAGGGCTTGGGTGGACCGGTACGCCAGATGGAACGCCCTGCTCGAAATGCTGACCGACAACGGCCGGGTCAGCGTCGAGGAGGCCGCCGAGCGGCTGGACGTCTCCCAGGCCACCATCCGGCGCGACTTCGACCAGCTCGCCCAGCAGCAGATGATCACCCGGACCCGGGGCGGCGCGGTCGCCAACGGCGTCTCGTACGACCTGCCGCTGCGCTACAAGACCGCCAAGCACTCGGCGGAGAAGCAGCGGATCGGCGCCGCCGCCGCGGCGCTGGTCTCGCCGGGCACCGTGGTGGGCCTCAACGGCGGCACGACCAGCACGGAGGTGGCCCGGGCCCTCGCCGTCCGGCCCGACCTGAACACCAGCGCCGAGGGCGCCCAGCTCACCGTGGTCACCAACGCGCTGAACATCGCCAACGAGCTGCTGGTCCGTTCCCGGATGAAGGTCGTGGTGGCCGGCGGCGTGGTCCGTCCGAAGTCGTTCGAGCTGGTCGGCCCGCTGGGCGGGGCGCTGCTGCGCGAGGTCACCCTGGACGTCGCCCTGCTCGGCGTGGACGCGATCGACCCGCAGCTCGGCGCCGCCGCCCACCACGAGGGCGAGGCCGCGATGAACAACCTGATGGTGGCCCGGGCCAAGCGGGTCGTGATCATCGCCGACTCGTCCAAGCTGGGCGGTCACGCCTTCGCCCGGATCTGCCCGGTGGACCGGGTGGAGACGCTGGTCACCGACTCCGGGGCCAACCCGGAGGTGGTGGAGGCGTTCCGCGCCGCCGGGGTCACCGTCGTCTGCGCCTGAGGTGAGGGGAGGGGCCCCGTCCTGACGCCTGGCGCGCGGGACGGGGCCTTTCCTTCATCCGATCGGCGCGTCGGATGCATACCGGGTATTGCGGGCGGCTGCATACCGCGTATGGTGTCGCGTGTCATACGCCCATCGGGGGAGGTGCAGCTTGCCAGCTGTCCTGGAGATCGAAGGTCTCCGCAAGACGTACAAGAGCCGTCGGCGCGGCACCCGCAACGCGCTCGACGGTTTCGACATGCGGGTCGAAGAGGGGCAGGTGCACGGCTTCCTCGGCCCCAACGGGTCGGGCAAGACCACCACGCTGCGTACGCTGCTCGGGCTGATCCGGCCTGACGGCGGCCGGATGGAGGTCCTCGGGCACGAGGTACCCGCCGCGTTGCCCGCCGTCGCCGGACAGGTCGGCGCGATCGTGGAGAGCCCGCAGTTCTTCCCGCACTTCACCGCGCGGGACACCCTGTCCCTGCTCGCCGGCGCGGGCGACGTGCCGCAACACCGGGTCGACGAGGTGCTGGAGCTGGTCGGACTGCGCGACCGTGCCGGCGAGCGGGTCAAGACCTACTCGCTCGGCATGAAGCAGCGCCTCGCCGTCGCCTCGGCCCTGCTGAAGAACCCGAAGCTGCTGATCCTCGACGAGCCGGCCAACGGCCTCGACCCGGGCGGCATCCGGGAGATGCGCACCCTGACGCGCAGCCTCGCCGAGTCGGGGATGACCGTGGTGCTCTCCAGCCACATCCTCGGCGAGATCCAGCTGATCTGCGACTCGGTCACCATCATCTCGCTGGGCCGGCGGGTGGCCTTCGGGGCGGTCGAGCAGGTGCTCGCCCAGCACTCCTCGGGGGCGGTCCGGGTGCGACTGGAGGCGGTCACCGACCTGCCGGTCGCCGCCGATGCGCTCAGCCGCGCCGGGATCCGGGTGACGGGTCAGGCCGACCACCTGATGCTCGCCGGCGTCGACAAGCCGGCCACCGTGACCCGGCTCCTCGCCGAGCAGGGCCTCTACGTCAGCGAACTCGCCCCGGTCGCCGTCGACCTGGAGAGCGTCTTCCTCGAACTGACCGCCACCGCGCCGGTACCCGGCCAGCACCGGCAGGTCGACCAGTCCACGAAGGTCGGTGGCGCGGGGCAGCCCGGCGCCGCCGGAGGAGGGTGGGGCGCGTGAGCCTCTACCGTACGGAGCTGCGCCGGCTCGCCAAGCGGCGCTTCACCCGCTGGATGAGCCTGCTGGGCCTGCTGGTGCTCGCGTTGGTGGTGATCGGGGTCTTCGTCACCAACGAGAAGATCGACGCCGCCGCGCTGGCGAAGGCCGAGCGCGCCGCCGAGCAGCAGTGGCAGCAGGACGTCCGCCACAACGAGCGGTACCGCGCGGAGTGCGACAAGGCGAAGGCCGCCGGAACGGGCCAGACCGACGGCTTCCCGGAGGACTGCGCGTCCATCCAGCCGCCGCCTCGGGATGCGATCCAGGCGGAGTGGTTCCTGCCCTCCACCTTCGACTTCCGGGAGAACTTCGGTTTCACGCTGCTGCCGCTCGCGGCGATCCTGGCGCTGGTCGGGTTCGTCGTCGGCGCCTCCTTCGTGGGGGCCGAGTGGAACACCGGCGGCATGATGAACCTGCTGCTGTGGCGGCCCAAGCGGCTGACCGTACTGCTGACGAAGCTGGCGGCGCTGCTCACCGGGCTGGTCGCCTTGGCGGTGCCCACGACGCTGCTCTGGTTCGGCAGCTTCTGGCTGGTCGCCGTCTTCCGCGGCAGCACGGCGAAGATGACCTCCGGGGTGTGGCAGTCCTTCGCCCTGACCGGGCTGCGCGGGCTGGTGCTCGCCCTGGTCACCGCGACCATCGGCTTCGCGCTCGCCTCGCTGGGGCGGCACACCGCGATGGCCCTGGGCGGGGTGATCGCCCTGATGGTCGTCGGCCAGTTCGGCCTCGGCATCCTGCTGGCGATGGCCGGCGTGCGCTTCGCCGAGGCGTGGCTGCTGCCCACCTACGCCACGGCGTGGATGCAGAAGAAGGTGACCCTGGAGGACTGGGACACCTGCCAGGCCACCTACTTCGGCGAGTGCAAACCGGACACGATGGACATCACCTGGCAGCAGTCCTCGGTGCTGATGGCGGTCGGGTTCGTGGTGATCCTCGGCGCGGCCCTCTGGGCGATGCGCCGGCGGGACATCTCCTGACCCCGGGCGGTGCGACCGGCGGCTCTCCCCGGCCCCCGGTCGCACCGCCGATCGGCCGGCGCGACCGCGGACACGGCGTGGACCGGAGCGGTCACGTTCCGGCGCCGTCGTCCGATGCGAACCGGGTCGGCCCTGGTTAGGCTGGGGTCCCCCACCGGTCGGCGTCGTGGTGTGCCGCCCGCCAGCCCCACGAGGAGCCCCATGCAGCCCGCCGACGCCGCCCCGGCCGCCACCGAGCCGCCCGTGACGGGTCGGGCCGGCGGCACGGGCGCGACCGGCGAGGCGCGCGACACCGGCGGCGTCGTCCCCCAGCCGCGCACCGGGCCGGTCGCCGGGGCGCCGGCCGTGCCGCAGCCCCGCTCGGCGGAGCCGGACGCCGCCGTGGCGCTGCCCCGCTCGGCGGAGCCGGACGCCGCCGTGGCGCTGCCCCGCTCGGCGGAGCCGGACGCCGCCGTGGCGCCGCCTGGCGACACGGACGCCGCCGTGGTGCCGCCCGGCGACACGGACGCCCCGGCCGACGCCCGGCCGGACGGTGGCCTGACCGAGCGGGAGCGCGGCATCCTCGCCTTCGAGCAGCAGTGGTGGCGGCACGCCGGCGCCAAGGAACAGGCCATCCGGGACACCTTCGGCCTCTCGGCCACCCGCTACTACCAGTTGCTGAACGCGCTGCTCGACAACGCGGCCGCCCTCGCCGCCGAGCCGGTGCTGGTCGGGCGGCTACGCCGGTTGCGGTCCTCCCGGGCCCGCAACCGCCGCCGCTGAGCGCTGTCGCACCCCACGACCGGTCCCGGCCCGCCGACCCCGTTCCGACCGACCGGTCCCGTCTCGTCGGCGTGGCGTCGCGCCCAGGTGGCCACCGCCCCTGCCCCCGACGCCGCGACGGAATGTCGGCGAGCCGCGCGGGTACGCGGGTGTCGTTCCGGGCCGCGTCTCGCGGCCGGTTCACGTTCCGGGCCGTGACCTGCGGCCCGGGGCCGACGGAGGGAGCGGGCGATGACGCAGATCAACCCGAGCCGGCCACCGGACGGTGCGACCGGCACCGCACAGCAGGCCCGGCACGAGGCGTCCCGGGTCGGGCACGAGGCGTCCCGGGTCGGGCACCAGGCGACCCAGGCCGGCGGACAGATCGCGCACGCGGCCGCCGAACAGGGCGGACAGGTGGCGTCGGAGGCCCGGCGGCAGGCGCGCAACCTGACCGGCGAGGCCGGCACGCAGTTGCGCGAGCAGGCCCGGGCGCAGAAGCACCGGGCCGCCGACGGGCTGCGCGGCATCGGGCGCGAACTCGGCTCGATGGCGGAGCGGAGCGAGGACTCCGGGATGGCCGGCCAGGCGGTCCGCCGGATGGCGGACGCGGCACAGCAGGCGGCCGGCTGGCTCGACGAGCGCGAACCCGGGGCGGTGTTCGACGAGGTGCGGTCGTACGCACGCCGGCACCCCGGCACCTTCCTGGCCAGCGCGGCCCTGGCCGGCATGCTGGTCGGGCGGCTCACCCGGAACCTCAGCGCCTCGGGCGACGGGGCGCGGGGCGCGGGCCAGCCGTCGATGCCGCCGACCGCCGCGCCCACCGGGCCGGGCACCGCGCCCACCGGGCCGGCGGCCGCGTCCACCACGGCCGGGCCGCAGCCGTACGAGCGGACGGTCGAGGCGCCGTACGCGCCCGAGGAGGCGTACACCGGGACGGCGCGGGTGCGCAACGCCTCGCCGCCCGGTCGGCAGGGTCCGGACATCCCGGGCGGGGTGGCGCCGTGAGCGCCCCCGAGAAGGAACGGACGCAGTCGGTCGGCGAGCTGCTGGGCGACGTGACCCGGGACTTCTCCACGCTGGTCCGCAAGGAGGTCGAACTGGCCAAGGCGGAGGTGCGTGAGGAGGCGGGTCACGCCGGCAGGCTCGCCGGCATGTTCGGCGGGGCCGCGCTGGCCGGTTTCCTGACGGTGCTGTTCGTGTCGTACGCGCTGTGGTGGGGGCTGTCCAACGTGATGGACCAGGGCTGGGCGGCGCTGATCGTGGCCGTCATCTGGGCCGCCGTCACGGGTGTCCTGCTCACCAGGGCGCGGAAGGAGAAGGCGCAGCTCCGCTCGGTGCTGCCCCGGACGAAGCAGACCGCACGGGAGATGCCGGACGCGATGCGCGGCCGGTGAACCAGCCCGGGAGGGAGCAGATCATGTCCAACGATCCGGACCGGATCCGGTCGGAGATCGAGAACACCCGGAACGAACTGAGCAGCGACGTCGACGCGTTGGCCGACAAGGTCAATCCGCGGCGGATCGCCGGTGAGCGCGTCGGGCAGGCTCGTGGCGTGCTCACCCGGGCCAGGGAGAAGGTGATGGGCGTGCAGTCGGACGGACACGGCGCCGCGCAGCGGATGTCGCACGCGACAGGTCAGCGGATGTCACACGCGGCCGACTCGGCGCGGGGACTCGGGGAGCAGTCCCGGGAGCGGATGTCGCACGCGGCCGACTCGGCGCGGGCGTTCGGGGAGCAGTCCCGGGAGCAGGTGTCGCACGCGGCCGGTTCGGTGCGGGAGGAGGCCCGCTCGCTCGGGCAGCAGTCCCGCCAGCAGGCGCAGGGCAACCCCCTCGCGGCCGGTCTGATCGCCTTCGGCGCGGGGCTGCTGGTCTCGTCGCTGATTCCGCCCAGCCGTCCCGAACGGCAGTGGGCCGGGCAGGCGAAGGACATGGTGAGCGAGCACTCCGACCAGTTGCGGGCGCAGGCCGGACACCTGCGGGAGCAGGCCGGCGAGGTGGGCCGCGAGATGGGCCGCGAGGTGGGCCACAACCTGCGCGAGCCGGCGCAGGAGGCGGCCCGGGCGGTCGGTTCCACGGCCGTCAGCGGCGCGTCCGCCGTCCGGGACCAGGGTCGGTCGGCCGCCCACCAGATGCAGGGGCAGGCGCATGAGGCCGCCGACGACCTCCGTCGCCGCTGAGGCGACCCGGGTGGTCGGGGCGGCGCGGACGATGCGGGTACGCTCCGCGTCCGCGCCGCCGCCCGGCCGGCCGGCCAACGAGGACCTCGTCTTCCAATTCGGGCCGCTGGTGGGTGTGCTGGACGGCGCGAGCGTGCCGGAGGGCTTCGACACGGGCTGCGTGCACGGGCCGGCCTGGTACGTCCGGCACCTCGCGGCCCGGCTCGGGCTGGCGGAGGCGGTCCGCCCGACGGCGACCCTGATGAGCAACCTGGCGGCGGCGGTCCTCGCCGTGCGGGCCGACCACGGCGACGAGTGCGACCTCGACCACCCGGGCACCCCGTCGAGCACGGTCTGCCTGCTGCGCGACGGCGGCGACCACCTCGACTACCTGGTGCTCTGCGACAGCCCGCTGGTGCTCGACGCCGGGGGCCGGGTCAGCGTGGTCACGGACGACCGGCTGGACGCCGCGACGGCGGAGCTGCGGTCCATGGTCGCGGCCGTGCCGGCGGGCTCCGCCGACCGGCTCACCCGGTTCCGGCAGGCGGTCGGCATGCAGCGGGAGCGGATGAACCGGACCCACGGCTACTGGGTGGCGGCGGCCGACCCCGACGCGGCGTTCCACGCCGTGACCGGGACGCTGCCGCTGCGCGGGCCGGGCGCGGTACGCCGGGCGGCGCTGCTCAGCGACGGCGCGTCGGCCCTGGTGGAGCAGTTCGGCCTCCTCGACTGGGCGGGGCTGCTGGACGTGGCGACCGCCGAGGGGCCGGGCGCGCTGCTCGACCGGGTACGCGCCGCGGAGCGCGACCACCCGGACCGGTTGCGCCGGCACAAGCCCGCCGACGACGCCTCGGTGGTGCTCTGCGAGTTCGACGCCGAGGGGCCCTGACCGGCCCGGGCCGGACGGGTTCGCCGCTGCCTCGCGCGGGTCCTGACCGGCCCGGGCCGGGCGGATTCGCCGCTGCCTCGCGCGGGTCGGACGGGCGGCCGACAGCGGAGCGTGAGGCGGAACACGATGCGGGCCGACCGGTCGGTACCTTCGGCCGGACCGCCAGTCGCTGCCCGATGGGGTGGACTTGGGCCGGTGGGGCCGGCAGACTGCGGCACGTGGCGGGAACGGTACGGCTGGAGCCGGTGGACGAGCGGAACCTGGAGCCGTTGCTCTCCGTAGCGGCTGCCGAGGCGGAGCCCGATGACGTGATGCCGCCGGTGGAGGCCCCGGCGGGTTGGTCACACGCCCGGCGGGAGGCGTTCCGGGAGTTCCACCGGGCGAGCTTCGCGGGGCTGGACGGCCCGACGGGCACCTGCATGTACGCGATCCTGGCCGGCGGCGAGGTCGTCGGCATGATCCGGATGAGCCGCCGCGAGCAGCCCGGCACCGTCGAGACCGGGATGTGGCTGGGCCGCTCCGCCCGGGGCCAGGGGATCGGCGCGGTCGCTCTGCGCGAACTGTTGAACGAGGCGGCGGCGGCCGGAATGCGGCTCGTGGTCGCGGAGACCACCGCAGACAATCACGGCGCCGTTTCCGTGCTGGAGAAGTGCGGCGCCAAATTGCGCGAGGACGGCGGTAAGGTGCGCGCCGAGATATGCCTCGATTCGACGCTGCCGGCCCTGTGACAGCGATTCCGCAATTCTTTCCTTTCTGACGTTCTTCCTGCTCGACGATGCCCTCCTGTCCGCTTTGCGCGTTTGACGAGGTGCGTGCTCCGGCTCCAGTCAATGGCGTCGGAAAAAGCACGGGAGTGTTTCGCGGATAGGTCAACGGGTACTGCCCGTCGGGTCCGATTGAACGGGACACCTGATCTGCGGTCCGGCGCGTGCCGATCCCCGGCGGCCATTCTTTCGACCATTGCCGTCAGGTGTCCGGCGCTCCGGGGAGCGAAGGAGAACTGATGAACAGCGGAGCACGAATCGGGCTCGCGGTCGGCTTCGGCTACCTGCTCGGCCGCCGGCGCAAGCTGCGTACCGCCCTCACCCTGGCCGCCGCGGTCGCGGCGGGCCGGGCCAGCCGGGAGCCGGGCGGACTGCTGAAGGCGGGCGGCAACCTGCTCCACTCGTCCCCCCACCTGGGCAACATCGGTCGCCTCGGCGGCCCCCTCGCCGCCGCCTCCAAGGCGGCCGCGACCGCCGCCGCCGGCAGCGGCATCGATGCCATCAGCGGCAAGCTGCGCGGCTCGGCCGACGCGCTGCGCCGTAAGGGCGGGGCCGGCGCGCCCGAGGACGGATCGGGCGACGGCGACCGGCCGGACCGAGGCGCCGACGGCGGTCAGCAGGAGCGTGACGCGAACGCCGGTCAGCAGGGGCGTGACGCGGACGCCGGTCAGCAGGAGCGTGACGCGAACGCCGGTCAGCAGGGGCGTGACGCGGACGCCGGTCAGCAGGGGCGTGACGCGGACGCCGAGCGGCAGGGGCGTGACGCCGACGGCGGTCAGCAGGAGCGCGACGCCGACGCCGACAACGAGCAGCGGGGGCGGTGACCATGCCGGAGACGACGAACCCCGGCGGCCTCGGGAACAAGGTCCGGGGCCAACTCGCCGGCGAGGCGCGCAACCTGGCCAGCGCCATCGGCGAACGCGCGATGCAGGTGGTGACCGAGCGGATCACGGGCGCGACCGGCCGACTCAGCGACTACGCGAAGCAGGGCGGCGGTCCCGGCCTGATCGCCGCCGCCACCGGCGCGCAGAAGCTCGCCGAGGGCGGTTCACCGGTGAAGGCGATGTTCCATGCCGGACTGGCCGGCGGTAAGGAGAAGGTCATGTCGGCGCTCGGCAAGGGCGGCAAGGGTGGCAAGGGTGGCGGCAAGAAGCTCAAGGTCACCAACATCGTCGAGGCGATCGAGGTCGGCGTGCCGGTCCGGGTCGCGTACGACCAGTGGACGCAGTTCGGCGACTTCCCGAGCTTCATGAAGAAGGTCGAGAACGTCGACACCGAGTCGGACGAGAAGCTGACCTGGAAGGCGCAGGTCTTCTGGTCGCACCGCACCTGGGAGTCCACCATCGTCCGGCAGATCCCGGACAAGCTGATCCACTGGCGCTCGAAGGGCGAGAAGGGCTCCGTCGACGGGACGGTCAGCTTCCACGAGCTGTCGCCCGACCTGACCCGGATCCTGGTGGTGCTGGAGTACCACCCGCAGGGTCTCTTCGAGCACACCGGCAACCTGTGGCGGGCCCAGGGCCGCCGCGCCCGGCTGGAGCTGAAGCACTTCGTCCGGCACGTGATGACCCAGACCGTCCTCGATCCCGACTCGGTGCAGGGCTGGCGCGGCGAGATCGAGGACTCGCGGGTGGTCCGCGACCACGAGACCGCCCTGCGCGAGGAGCAGGAGGAACGGCAGCGGCAGGAGGAGGGCGAGGAGCAGGAGGAGCGTGAGCCGCGTGGCCGGCGCGAGCCCGAGCCCGAGGAGGAGGCCGAGGAGGAACCGCGCGAGGAGCGCCGGCCCGCCGAGCGTGGCCGCCGCCGACCGCCCCAGCGCCGCCGCCCGGTCGAGGAGGACGAGTACGAGGACGAGTACGACGAGGACGAGTACGAGTACGAGGAGGAGCCGGAGGAGGAGCAGCCCCCGCCGCGCCGCCGCGCCCCGGAGCGGGCCCGCCGCCCGCAGCCCCGCGAGGAGCCCCGCCCCCGCGAGGAGCCCCGGTCCCGTGAGGAGCCCCGGCCCCGCCGTTCCCCGGAGGCACCCCGCCGTCCCGTGGTCCGCCGTCGACGGGAGGAGCGCGAGTGACGATCGCGACGAGTGAGGGTCAGGCCGGCGGCGCCCTGGAACGCGGGGGAGCCGGATCGAGCCTGGCCGACGTGGTGGAGACCGTGCTGGACAAGGGCGTGGTGATCGACGCCCAGGTGTCGGTCGCCGTGGTCGGCATCCAACTGCTGGAGATCAACGCCCGGGTCGTCATCGCCAGCGTGGAGACGTACCTGCGTTTCGCGGAGGCGGTCGACCGGTTCGACATCACCCCGAAGGGCCAGAAGGGGCTGCCCGACCTGGTCGAGGGGGCCTCCGGGGCGGTCGGCGCCGGCAAGGCGGCGTCCGGGATCGGCAAGACGGTCGGCGCGATCGGCGGCGCCGTCAAGGACGCCGTCGACGAGCTCGGCTCGGACGACCGGGACCGGGGCCGTGAACGACCCCGCCGACGCCGGGACGAGGAGCGCTGAGCATGGCCGAGGAGACCGGACTGTTCATCTACGGCATCGTTCCCTCCGACGTGGAGCCGACCCCGGACGCCGCCGGGGTCGGCGACCCGCCCGGGGAGGTGGCGGCGGTCCGGCACGGCGACCTGGCCGCGCTGGTCAGCGAGGTGAGCCTGACCGAGCCGATCGGCCGGCCGGCGGACCTGACCGCGTACCAGGAACTGGTGGACGGCACGGCCGCGGTGGCGCCGGTGCTGCCGGTGCGCTTCGGCACGGTCGTCACCGGGCCGGACGCGGTCGCCGACCTGCTGGACGCGCACCACGACCGCTTCGCCGCCGCCCTCGACGAGTTCGAGGGCCGGATCCAGTACACGGTGCACGGGCGCTACGACGAGGCGACCCTGATCGCGGCGGTGTTGGCGGACAACCCCTCCGCCGCCCAGCTGGCCGACGAGGTGCGCGGGCAGCCGGAGGCGGCCACCCGGCAGCAGCGGATCCGGCTCGGCGAGATCATCAGCCAGGCGGTGGAGCTGCGCCGGGAGGCGGAGAACCGGCAACTCGCCGACGCGCTCGGCCCGCTCGTCGTGGCGAGCGCGCCCCGGGCGCCGAGCAACGAGCTGGACGCGGCGAACGCCGCCTTCCTGGTCGACCAGGACCGGGAGGACGAGTTCGTCTCGGCGGTCGAGGAGTACGCCGAGCAGCGCCGGGAGCTGATCCGGATGCGGCTGCTCGGCCCGCTCGCCCCGTACGACTTCGTCAGCGCCCATCAGCTGATGGGGTGACCGGTGGACATCCTGTGGGCGCTGCTGACCCTGCCGTACGCGCCGGTGCGGGGGCTGACCGCGGTGGTGAAGGTGATCGCCCGGGAGGCGGAGTCGCGGCAGCGCAACCCCGTCGACGTCCGGCGGGAGCTGGAGGCGCTGGACGCGGCGGCGGCCGCCGGCGAGATCAGCGCCGCGGAACGCGACCGGGGGCAGCAGCAGGTGCTGGAGCGGCTGACCGGCGGCGCCCGGCGGCCGGCCCCCGCCCAGGGCCGGAAACCGGCCCGGAACGGTCCCGGGTCCCGCCGCGAGAACGGCGGGACCCGGCGCCAGCCGGGCCCGGAGCGCGCGCGCCAGCCCGGCCCGGAACGTGCGCGCCAGCCGGGCCCGGAGCGCGCGCGCCAGCCCGGCCCAGGGCGGGCCCGACAGGGCGGCTCGGAGCGGGCGCGCCAGCCGGACCCGGAGCGCGCGCATCAGGTCGGCACGGAACGGGCGCGGCGGGTGCCGCGCGGCGGCGGCGAGGGAGGTGGGCGCGATGGTGGATCTGATCCGCGGCGACGGCGGTCGGGCGCGTAGGAACGAGCCCGTCGACGACCGGTACGACGACGAGGAGGAGGAGTACCTCGAACCGATCTCGGCCGCCGAGGCGGCGCGCGAAGGCATGCGGCAGATCGTCGAGTTGACCGGCCGGGATCCGGTGGGGACCACCTCGCTCAAGTCGTCGCGTGACGGCTGGGTGGTCGGGGTGGAGGTCATCGAGGACCGGCGTATCCCCAGCTCCACCGACCTGCTCGGCCTCTACGAGGTGGAGCTGGACCTGGAGGGCGGCCTGCTCGGCTACCGGCGGGTGCGGCGCTACCAGCGCGGGAAGGGCGAGGTGGGTTGAGGTGAGCGTGCAGCCGCCGCCGGTGGTGCAGAACTCCGGCCAGGTCCTGCCGGCCGGGCACGAGCCGGCCAATCTCGGCGACATCCTGGAACGCGTGCTCGACCGGGGCATCGTGATCGCCGGCGACATCCGGGTCAGCCTGCTCGACATCGAGCTGCTGACGCTCAAGCTGCGCCTTGTCATCGCCTCGGTCGACACGGCCCGGCAGATCGGTATCGACTGGTGGGAGCACGACCCGTGGCTCAGCTCCCGGGCGAGACCGCCGGTGGAGCCCGGCCCCCGGGACCCGGAGCAGGTGGAGGCGGAACGTCGTCCCCGGGTCGCCCGGGCCGCCGCTGACCGGGAGGAGCGGCATGAGTTCGACCGTTGACCTCGTGTCCGCCGCCGGGCCGGCGAGCCTCGGCGTCGGAGTGTGGCTGCACGGCGTGGTGCGGGACGTCGACCTGGCCCTGCTCGCCACGATTCCCGGGATGGACGGCGCTCCGGTGCGCGCGGTGCGGGCCGCCGGCCTGTTCGCCGTCGTCAGCGCCGCGCCGCTGGCCGAGTACGGCGAGGAGGCGCTGCGCCGGAACCTGGAGGACCTGGCCTGGCTGGAGCGGGCGGCCCGGACGCACCACGCCGTGGTCGCGGCCCTGTCCCGCGACGGCGCCGTGGTGCCCGCCCGGCTGGCCACCGTCCACCACGACGACGCCCGGGTCGCGGGGCAGCTCACCGCCCGCCGGGTCGAGCTGACCGCCGTCCTGGACCGGCTCACGGGCCACGACGAGTGGGGCGTCAAGGGGTACGTCGTGCCGGGCGCGACGCCCCGTTCGGCGGAGCCCGCCGGGTCGGGCGGCGCCGGGGCGGCGTACCTGCGGCGGCGCAGGGCCCAGCTCACCGCCCGCGAGGAGGGGCAGCGGATCGCCGCCGACGCCGCCTGCGCCGTGCACGAGGCGCTGGCCCGGCACGCGGTGGCCGCCCGGCGGCACCCCCCGCAGGACCGACGCCTCTCCGGCGCGCCCACCGCCATGGTGCTCAATGGGGCGTACCTGGTCGGGCACGGGGCGCTCGCCGGATTCCGCGAACTGGTCGGCGCGCTCGCCGGGCGGCACCCGGAGATCCGACTGGAGCTGACCGGCCCGTGGCCGCCGTACTCCTTCGCCGAGGAACGGCCCGCCGGGCCGGCGCTCACCGTACGGGAGCCGGCGTGCTGACGGCCCGGGGGCCGGCGTGGTGACCACGTCGCTGGCGCCGAGCAGCGCCGACGACCCGTTGGCCTACCGGCCGGTGGCCCTGGTCGACCTGCTCGACCGGGTCCTCGCGACCGGCGTGGTGATCAGCGGCGACATCACCATCGCCATCGCCGACGTCGACCTGGTCCGGATCTCCCTGCGCGCACTGGTCGCCTCCGTCGGCGCGCTCGCCCCGGCGGAACTGCCCGACGCCGCCCCGGACGACGTCGCGTGGACGCCGGGATCGACGGCATGACCGCCCCCGGCGCCCGCGCAGACGGCCCGGGCGGGAACGCGGCCGGCCCGGGCGGGAACGCGGCCGGCCCGGGCGGGAACGCGGCCGGCCCGGGCGGCGGGGCCGGGACGGCGGGCGTGGGCCGCCCCGGCGGTGCTGACACCCGCCGGGACGAGGCCGCCGAACTCGCCGCCGCGCTCGGCGACACCCGGTGGCAGCCGCCCCGGGTGACTCCGCTGGACCGCCGGCTCGCCGTCGACCGGGACTCCGTCGAGCGGGGACTGGCCAGCCTCGTGCTCACCGTGATCGAGCTGCTGCGGCAGCTCATGGAGCGACAGGCGCTGCGCCGGGTCGACCTCGGCGACCTCACCGAGGAGCAGGTCGAGCGCATCGGCACCACGCTCATGGCGCTCGAGGAGCAGATGACGGGGCTGCGCGAGTACTTCGGCCTCGCCCCGGAGGACCTGAACCTCGACCTCGGGCCCCTCGGCCCCCTCCTGCCCACCGACTGACGCCCCCGGCCCGCGTCGGCCCGCCGACGGTGCCTGCGGCAGGCGGCGGTCAGCCGGACCGTTTCTCGGCGTACGCGGCGAGCCAGGCGACCTGGGCCGGGTCCAGGGACGGGCGGACCCGGGCACGGGCCGCCGCCACGTGCGCGCCGGTGACCGTGGACGCGGTCAGCGACTCCCGCATGGCGGCCAGCGCGGCCTCCCGCACCAGCGCGGCACAGTCCGCCGCCGAGAAGCCCTCCAGCTCCCCACCCAGTTCCGCGAGGTCCACGTCGGGTGCCAGCGGCACGTTGCGCGCCGAGGCGCGCAGGATCTCCGCCCGCGCCGGCCCGTCCGGCGGCGGCACGTAGACCAGCCGCTCCAACCGTCCGGGGCGCAGCAGCGCCGGGTCCACCAGGTCGGGGCGGTTGGTCGCGCCGACCACCACCACGTTGCGCAGCGTCTCCACGCCGTCCAGCTCGGTCAGCAGAGCGGCCACCACCCGGTCGGTGGTGCCGCCGTCGCTGGCCTGGCCGCGCACCGGGGCGAGCGCGTCCACCTCGTCCAGGAAGATCAGGGTGGGCGCGGCCTCGCGGGCCCGGCGGAACAGCTCGCGGACCGCGCGCTCGCTCTCGCCGACCCACTTCGACAGCAGCTCCGCGCCCTTCACCGAGAGCACGTTCGCCCGGCCCGAGCCGGCCAGCGCCGTGACCAGATAGGTCTTGCCGCAGCCCGGCGGCCCGTAGAGGAGCACCCCGCGCGGCGGCTGCACGCCGAGCCGGGCGAAGGTGTCCGGGTAGGTCAGCGGCCAGAGCACCGACTCGGTCAGCGTCTCCTTGACCTCCGTCAGGTCGCCCACGTCGTCCAGCGTCACCGAGGCCAGCTCCAGGGTGGACGCGGCCATGGTGGTCGGGCGGACCACCTCCAGCGCGGCGGTGAAGTCGGCCATCGCCACCGTCGGCGTCTCGGCCGACTTCTGCCGCAGCGCCGCGCGCACCCCGGCCTCGCGCAGCAGCGCGGCCAGGTCGGCGGCGACGAAGCCGGGGGTACGCCCGGCGACCTCGTCGAGCCGCACGTCGTCGGCGAGCGGGACCTGCCGGGTCAGCACCGTCAACTGCTCCCGGCGCAGGGCCGCGTCCGGCAGCGGGACGCTGATCCGCAGCGAGAGCAGGTCCGGGGCGCGCAGCGCGGGGTCGACGGCCTCGGGCCGGCCGGTGGTGCAGACGACCGCCGCCCCCGCCCGTACGGTCTCGGCCACCACCTGCCGGAACACGGTCGCCACCGGCCCCGGCCCGTCCGCCGGGGCGAGCGCCTCCACGTCGGTGACCAGCAGCACCCCGGGGCCGTCCGCGCGCGCCTCGGCCGCCGCGGCGCGCAGCCGGTCGGCGGCGGCCTGGTTGGTCAGCGCGGCCACCTCGGGGGCCCAGAGCGGGCTCACCCGGGCCCCGACCCGGGCGGCCACGGCCCGCACGAGCGCCGCCTTGCCGGAGCCGGCCGGCCCGGCGACGAGCACGCCCAGCGAGACGGTGGTGCCCAGCCGGCCGAGCACCTCCCGGTGGTGGAAGCCGAGGTCGAGCAGCTCGGTGAGCTCCTCGGCCTGCGCCCGCAGCCCGGGCAGCTCGTCCACCGCGGGCGGCGCGTCGTCGACGGTCCGCCCGGTGGCGTCCACGGCGGCCGGGCGGCGTACGCCCGCCGGGCCGGCGCCCGTGCCACCCGCCCGGCCCGCGGCGGTCCCGTTCGCCGTCGCCCCCGCCGCGCCGGCGCGTCGCGCGAGCGGGGCGGGGCCGGTGCCGGCGGAGCCGTGGGTCGCCTGGCCGTGCTCCCAGCCGACCACGGTGTCCATGGTGACCAGCGAGCCGGGCCCGGGCTCGGCGGCGACCACGGCGAGCAGGGTGCTGGTCCAGGCGTACCCGACGCTGTTGGAGAGGCTGCGTCGGGCGGCCTCCACCAGGCTGCGCACCGAGGCGTCCGGCAGCACGTCCTGCGGCAGCAGCGACACGTCGTCCCCGGTCGTCACCACCTTGCCGAGCAGGGCCAGCCGGAGCATCTCGGGGGAGACCACCGCGGCGATCTGCGCCGGCCCGGCGAGGAGCACCCTGCCGGCCGGCGTGACGGGCAGGCGGCTCACCGTCACCTGGCCGCCGTCGCGGATCCCGAGGTTGCCCAGCATCAGGTCGTCCGCGTAGAGCAGCGCGGTGCTGGCGGCCGGCTCGGCCGGCGCGACGATGCCGGCGGTCACCCGCCGGCCCGCCAGCCGCACCGGGTCGCCGGGGCGCAGCGCCAGCGCGGTGAGCACCTCCGGGTGCAGCCGGACGATGCCCCGCCGGGCGTCCAGGGCCGCCGGCCGCAGGCTCGCGGTCAGGGTCAGGTCGGGTTCCGCCACCGCCCGACCCTAGCCGCCGTGGTCACGCCGCGCCCGCCCCCGGCGCGTTCCGTGCTCCGCGAGCTGCGTCACCGTCGCTGAGCAGGGCGGGGTCGCGGCGGATCAGCTCGGCCAGCCGCGCCGCCGGATCGGGGGTCAGCCCCTCCTGGGCCGGCGTCCAGGCCGGCACGGTCTTGACCGACATCGGCCACGCCGGCGGCGGCGCGACGACCTCCGCGTCGACCGTCACGCCCGCGTCGGTCCAGGCGACCCGCAGCGGGTACGCCCGCCCGTCGTGCTCGACCCGGATGCTGACCGCCGTGCCGGGGTGACCGGCCACCACCCGGCGGACCGCCTCGGCGACCTCCACCACGGGATCGCGGGGCTCCGCGCCCCGCCGCGTGTCGGCCCAGCCGGGTCCGGCGTTGCGCCCCTCGCTCCGGGCGTCGGCGCGCCCCGGGTCGGATCCGCCTCGCGCCCGCGTCGACGCGTCGGCCTCCCCGCCCGCCGCCCCCGCGTCGGCGGCCCGCCGCCGCAGCGCCTCCTCGCGGCGGGCCATCCGGGCCAGTGTCTCGTCCAGTCCACCTCTCATCACGACCACCCCTTCTCGTGAAACGGGTCGAACCCTCCTCGTGAAGCGGGTCGAACCGCCGGAACGGTTCAGGACCCCCTCTCCCGGGTGGCCCGATCGAGTGCGCGGTCCAGGACGACCAGCAGGGCGTCCCGCACCGAGAGCCGGTCCCGGGCGTCGAACTGCACCAGGGGCACGTGGTCGCCGACGGCCAGCGCCCACCGGATCGCCTCGAGGTCGTGCGCCAGCCGCCCGTCGAAGGCGTTCACCCCGACCACGAAGGGCAGGCCGGCCCGCTCGAAGAAGTCGATCGCCGGGTAGCAGTCGTCCAGTCGGGCGCTGTCCACCACGACGAGGGCGCCGAGCGCCCCCCGGGCCAGGTCGTCCCACATGAAACCGAACCGGGCCTGCCCCGGCGTGCCGAACAGGTACAGCTTCAGGCTGCGGTCGATGGTGACGCAGCCGAAGTCCATCGCCACCGTGGTGGTGGTCTTCGCGGAGCGTACGCCCGGGTCGTCGACGCCGATCCCGGCGCTGGTCATCTCCGCCTCGGTGGTCAGCGGGGCGATCTCGGAGATCGCGCCGACCGTGGTGGTCTTGCCGACACCGAAGCCGCCGGCGATGAGGATCTTGACCGGGATCGGTGGCGCGGCGGACGGTGCGGGCCGGGGCACCGCGGCCACCCCGGTGGCCGGCGGACGGTGTGGCGGCGGCGCGGACCCGGCGGGTTGCGGCCCGGTCGGGGAGCCGTAGCGGGTGGCGGCGCTGTTGGCGGCGACCCCGCCCAGCGGGGCGACCGGCCATTCAGGAGATCGCACGGAGTCCATCAATCACTCGCAGGATGATGTCGGGGTCGAGGGCGTCGGCGCCGTCGTGCACGTCCAGGTGGCCCGCGGCGCGGAGGTCGCCGACCAGCACCCGGGTCACGCCGAAGTGCAGCCGGGTCCGGGCGGAGATCTCGGCGACCGAGATCGGCTCGCCGCAGAGCGCGACGATCGCCCGCAACTCGGGCGCCAGCCAGGTCAGCGGTGCCGGGTCGGTCGCCGGCCGGGCGGTCACCTGCGTCTCCAGCCCGATCGCCGGGTCGGCGCCGGCCACCCGGCCGGCGGTGAGCACGAACGGGCGCGGGCCGGCCGGCCCGTCCCCGGGCGCCGGCGCGGCGGTGGCTCCCGGCAGGCCGGGCCGGGTGTCGTGCGGGGACGACGCGCGCAGGTAGGGCCGGATCCGGACCGTCGGCTCCGGGTCCGGTCCCTCGCCGGCGACCTCGGGGGTCATTGCTGAGCGGCGTTCTTCAGTTCGGCGATCAGTCTCGGGGTGAGGGCGCCACCGGCCCGCCCGGCGAAGAGCGTCATCTCGTAGGCGACGGTGCCGAGGTTCGCCGACCGGTCGGCCACCACCCCGAGCACCGAGCCGCTGCTGATCGCGCTGATCAGCAGGTAGCCCTCGGCCATGTCCACGACCACCCGGTTCAGCCCGCCGAGGGCGTACCAGCTGGCGGCACCGCCGGCGAGGCTCGTCATGCCGGAGACCACCGCGGCTAGCCGCTCCGCGTTGGAGCGGTCCTTGATCGCCGACATGGCCATCAGCAGCCCGTCCGACGAGACGGCGATCGCCTCCAGCACGCCGGCCGTGCTGGAGGTGAAGGAGTCCAGCAACCAGTTGAAGGTGCGCGCCTCCGGGCTGAGGTCCCCGGCGCCCGGGTGCTGCTGGTCGACGTTGTCGTGCAGGAAGGGGCTGGTCACCGTGATGTTCCTTCTTCGGGTCGGCGGTCTTGGCTGACTTCACGCAGAGCGCGGGCGACGCCCGCCTCGAACTCGATGAGGAGGTCGCGGACCTCGTCCGGGTTCCCCGGCGGCGGGCTGTCCGGCTGACGGGCCGGGGCGACGGTGAGGTTCGCCCCGGGCACCCGCCGGGTCAGTCGGGCCGGCACGGTGCCGTCCGGCGGGCGTCGGCCCAGCCCGGCCCGGCGTACGCCGGACTCGACCGCCTCGACGAGGGCGCGCGCGGCGGCCGGGTCCGCGCCGGTGACCTCCACCGGCCCGACCCCCGGCGGAGCGGCCGGCGCCCCGGCCGGGCGCAGGGTCGCGCCCGGCACCCGCTGCCGGACGCCCGGCGGGGCGGCGCGGACCGGGGCCTGCGGCTCGGCGTCGCCCGGGGCCTGCGGCCCAGGGCTGGCCGGGGCCGGGGCCTCGGCGGCGGCCGGCTCGCCGTTGGCGCCGAACGCGTCCCAGGGGGCGCCGGACTCCATGCTGCGGGTGGCGCGGCTCAGCAGCGCCGCGTCGAACCCGGACGGCGGGGCCTCGGGCGCCGCCCCGACCGCCGCGCGGGGCCGGGGGGCGTCCGGCGCGTCGGCGGGGGAGCGCCGGTCGCGGGCGGGTACGGCGGCCCGGGCCACGGTCACCCCGGCCCGCTCGGCGCGGTGGATCACCAGCGACGTCTCCGGGACCTCCAGGTGCGCGGTCACCCCGCCGCCGGCGGTCGGCGCCAGCCGCACCGTCCAGCCGTGGCGGCGGGCCAGCCGGCCCACCACGAAGAGCCCCAGCACCTCGGTCGGCGCGAGATCGAGTCGCTCCCGCCGGGTGAGCCGGGCGTTCTCCTCCGCCAGCCGCTCCTGGGTCATGCCGATGCCCCGGTCCACCACGGTCAGCCGCGCCCCGGAGCCGGTCGGCTCGCCGCCCACGGTGACCCGGGTGTGCGGCGGGGAGAACACCGTCGCGTTCTCCATCAGTTCGGCCAGCGCCAGGACGAGGTCGCCGACCGCGCCGGGCGCCACCGACACACCGGGCGGCACCTGCACGTCGACCCGCGTGTAGTCCTCGATCTCGCCGAGCGCGAGCCGCACCACGTCGCCGAGCGGCACCGGCGCCACGTGGGGGTCCGCGCCGGCCGAACCGGAGAGCACCACCAGGCTGCCGGCGTTGCGGCGCAACCGGCTGGAGATGTGGTCGAGCCGGTACAGGTGCTCCAGCCGGCCGGGGTCGGTCTCCTGCCGTTCCAGCCGGTCGATCAGCGCGATCTGCCGGCCGACGAGGTTCTGCGTACGGCGGCCGACGTGGCCGAACATCTGCGCCACGTTGCGCCGGCCGGCGACCTGGCGTTCGACGAGCCGGGCGGCGGTGCTCTGCACCCGGTCGAACGCGCGGGCCAGGTCGCCGATCTCGTCGCGGGCCCGCACGTCGACCGGATCGAGGCGCATCGGCGCCGCGCCCTCGGTCTCGTCGTCGGCGACCCGGGTCAGTTCCGCCTCGGCGACCCGGGCGACCCGGTCGGCGGAGCGGGTGAGCCGGGTCAGCGGCCGGGCCACCGTCCGGGCGACGGCCGCGCTGAGCAGCACCACCACGGCGAGGATCAGGGCGACGGCCCCACTGACCAGGTGCGCCTCGGTCAGCGCCCGGCGCTGCTGCGTGGTCACCTCGGCGAGGACGTCGGCGACGAGCTTCTTCTCGATGAACTGCCCGAAGGTGATCATCGAGCGGACCGAGGGGAAGAGCGCGTCCAGGGGGATGTCCCTGGTCGCGCCGGCCGGGTCCAGCGCGCTCCGGATGAGGAAGTCGGGACTGGTCCGGGCGGCCACCGCCGCGTCGTTGAGCGTCACCAGCCTGACCTGATCCGGCGTGATCAGGCTGCGGAACCGCTGGTTGTCCGCCCGCAGCCCCGCCATGCAGGCGACGTACGAGGCGACCACCCGGGGGGAGCCGGTCGCCTTGACCAGCACGATCAGGGTGGCGCAGGCGCCCATCGCCTCGTCGACGCGGAGCAGCCCGTCCAGGGCCAGCACCTGCCGTCCGGCGGCCGTGTCGGTGTCCACCCCGAATGGCAGCCGCAGCGAGTCGATCAGCTTCGTGCTCACCGGCCCGTAGCCGCCCATGATCTGGTCCGGGGTGGCGGTCCCGGCGAGCACCGCGGCCCGCAGGCCGGTCAGCCCGCGTACGCCGCCCAGGGCCTCGGTGACCCGCGGCGGCAGCAGGTCGCCCCGGGTGGCCCGCAGGTCGGCGACCCGGTCGTCCACGCTGGCCGACCGCTGCATCAGCTCGGTCCGGGTGACCCGGCCGAGGAGCAGTCCGACGGAGAGGACGCGCTCCTGTTGCAGGTCCTGCACGAGGCTGCCGATCCGGCTGGCGACGCGGACCCGGTCGGCGGTGTCGCCGGCCCGCTGCGCGGCGGCCACCCGGCCGAGCACCGCCGGCACGGCCAGGCTCACCATGCTGAGCAGCGGGATGACGAGGAGCAGCGCGAGCTTGCCCCGGATCCGGAGCCTAGCGAGCAGCATCGGCGGGCCCCCACTGCGCGCTCCCGGGCCCGCGGGCCGGCCCGGCCGGCTGGAGCCGACGCGGTTCCGCGCCCCGGACGGCGGTCGGCTGCCACGGCGTGTCGTCCGGCCCGGCGGCGGTGCCGTCCGGTTCGCGCCGGACCTCCGCCGCGGGCCGCCGGTCCCGGCGGACGGCGGCGAGCCACACCGCGCCGAGTGTCGACCACAGCAGGACGGCCAGCGCCCCCGCCCCCACGGTCAGCCAGCGGTCCCGGTCCAGGTCGTCGAGGCGGCCGGCGAGCAGGGCGTCGAGCTCGTCCAGGATGACGGGCTGGAGCTGCCGGGCGGCGGACTGCGCGTTGAGCCGGGCGCCGGCGACCTGAGCCTGGTCCACCGCCGTGCCGGCCGGCGCGGAGTGGGCCGCCAGCGCCTCGACGGCCCGCTGGTAGGTGTCGAGCGGGGTCAGCACGCTCGGGCCGAGGTCGGCGCTCTCCGAGTTGTCCACGGCCGCCCGCAGGTCGGTGACCAGGTCGCCGGCCGGGGTGAGGACGGCCACCCGGAGGGCGGCGATGTCGGCGGAGGTGCGGTTGCGGTCGGCGGCGGGCCGGCGGTCGGCGAGCACGGCCAGGTCGGCCAGTCGCCCGGTCGCCACCACCGTCTCGGGCAGGCCCCGGCTCGCGTCCTGGAGAAAGAAGGAGTCCGACCGGGGGTCGCGGACCAGGCCGGAGGTCTCCCGGACCTTGCCGTGCAGGGCCAGCAGCAGGTCGGTGGCCTCGCCGTACGCGGTGAAGGCCGCCTCCGGGTCGGCGGGGCCGCGGGCGCCCAGCGCCTCGATCCTGGCCCGCAGGCCGGCCCAGCGCTCCCGGGTGCGCAGCTCGTCGCCGATCCGCGCGTCGACGGAGGCGGCGGCCTCGACCGCGCGGGTCAGCGCCTCGCTGTCGGCGGGCCGGGCGGCGACGGCGGCGGTCTGGGCGTCGACCAGGGCGTGGGTGACCGGGGCGAGGGCGCGCAGGTACTCCACACCGAGCCGTTCCCGGCCGGCCAGGTCCCGGTCGTCGGCCGTGAGCCGCCAGGTCTGCACGAACAGCAGGGCCATGGGCGCGAGCAGGGCGACGAGGAGCAGCAACGGCAGTACGCGGCCCACCGCGGAGGGCCGCCGACGGGCCGGTGGCGCGGGGACTGTCATGTCTGTCTCCTCGGGCGGGAGCACGGGATCGGTGGGGTGTCGGGGGTCGACGGTGAAGTCCCGTGCACCGGACCGGAAAACTAACCGACCAGCGGGGAGCTGTTCCGACCGTCGAACAGTCAGCTTTGCGTCATGAAGCCCGAAGTAGCCGGTGGGTCACCCGTCCGGCACTCTCTGTGTCAGGCGAGAGAGTGACAAGGATGGATCGCGGGGATTTCCGACGAACATCGGAATTCACGTGATCCGAATTCGTCTTCGTGGGACGGTCTGGACCGCGCCGGTGGGACGCCGATCGGATCAACCGGACGGACGTACGGAGGATCTCAGCCAACGCTCAGGATCCGGGCCGTACCGTGTGCCGAATGAGATCGCCGTTGTCGGCCGCGTGGATCCGGCGTGCCCTGCCCACCCGCCGGCGCGCCGTCGCCGCGGCGGTGGTCCTCGTGCTGCTCGCCGCCGCCGTGACCTGGGCCGTCCTGCCGCAGGGACCGGCCGTGCGCACCGAGGCGGCGATCGTGAACGTCTCCTCCGGGCCCGGCGGTGACGAGCCCGTCGACCTGGACACCACCTTCTACCTGCCCGAGGACGCCTCGGCCGGGAGCAAGGTGCCGGCGGTGCTGCTGGGGCACGGGTTCGGCGGCACCAAGGAGTCCGTCCGCGCCGACGCCGAGGAGTTCGCCGGCCGCGGCTACGCGGTGCTCACCTGGACCGCGCGGGGCTTCGGCCGCAGCGGCGGGCAGATCCACCTGGACCACCCGGACTACGAGGTCCGGGACGCGCAGCGTCTGCTGGACTGGCTCGCCGGCCGCCCGGAGGTCCGCACCGACGCCGCCGGGGACCCGAGGGTCGGCGTCGTCGGCGGCTCGTACGGCGGCGGCCTGGCGCTGCTGCTCGCCGCGCAGGACCAGCGCGTCGACGCCATCGTGCCGATGATCACCTGGAACGACCTGTCCCGCTCCTTCCTGCCGGAGAGCACCGGGAAGGAGCCCACCGAGGGCGTGTTCAAGTCCGGCTGGGCCGGCATCTTCTTCGGCAGCGCCGGCAGCGCCGGCGCCGGGCCGGCCGGGCTCTCCGGGGCCCCCGCCGCCCAGCCGGAGGGGGCGCCCGCCACCGGCCCGCCCAGCCCGGGGCCGGGCGCCGGCCCGGGGACCGGTCCGGGGCGCGCCCCGGACGGGGTCGCCGACCCGGCGTGCGGCCGGTTCGCCGCCGACATCTGCGCCGCGTACCTGCGGATCGCCACCACCGGCCGGGCCGACCAGGCCGCAGTGGACCTGCTGCGCCGCTCCAGCCCGGCCGGGGTGCTCGACCGGATCAAGGCGCCGACCCTGCTGGTGCAGGGCGAGGCGGACACCCTCTTCCCGCTCGGCGAGGCGGACGCGAACGCGCGCGGCATCGCCGCCGCCGGCACGCCGGTCCGGGTGGCCTGGTTCACCGGCGGGCACGACGGCGGCGAGGGCCCGAAGACCGACTCGGACCGGGTGAAGTTCCTGACCGTGCAGTGGCTCGACCACTACGTCAAGGGCGAGGGCCAGGCCCCGGGCGACGACTTCACCTGGTCCCGCATCGCCGGCTTCGACGCCCTCGACCGGGGACTGGTGGCCACCGGCTACCGCTACGCCGACTACCCGGGCGTCGCCGGCACGGCCCGCCGGGACGTACCGGTCGCCGGCCCGGCCCAGCCCGTCGCGAACCCGCCGTCGGGCAACCCGGCCGCCATCTCCTCGGTGCCCTTCGCCGGCGAGTTGTCGTCGCTGCTCGGCGGCGTGGCCGGGGACATCCCCGGCCAGCACGCCCGCTTCGAGTCGGCGCCGCTGGGCGAGGCGGTGGACGTGGTCGGCGCCCCGACCGTCGACGTCCGGGCGGCGTCGCCGACGGGGGAGGCGGTGCTCTTCGTCAAGCTCTACGACGTCGACCCCAACGGCGCGGCCACCCTGCCCAACGGCCTGGTCGCCCCGGTCCGGCTCACCGGCCTGCCGCCGACGATCGACGCGGCGCGGCCGGTCACCGTCACCCTGCCGGCGATCGTCCGCCGGATCGAGGCCGGGCACCGGCTGCGCGTGGTGGTGGCGACCTCCGACCAGGCGTACGCCACCCCGGTCGAGCCGACCGTGCACACCGTGGCGGCCGGTGGCGCGGTCAGCCTGCCGACCGTCGCCGGCGACCCCATCCCCACCTCCGCCACCGTGTGGCGCTGGGTGCTGGTCGGGCTGATCGCGGCGATCGCCGTCGGGCTCGTCGTGGTCGTCGCGGTGGTCCGCCGCCGGCACCGCCGCCAGGACAGCTCCGTCCATCCGGCGTACGCGGGCGTGCCGCTGGCCGTGCGGCAGCTCCGCAAGGAGTACGCGGACGGCTTCGTCGCCGTCTCCAACGTCGACTTCGAGGTGCACCCCGGTCAGGTCGTCGGCCTGCTCGGCCCGAATGGGGCGGGCAAGACCACCACGTTGCGGGTGCTGATGGGGCTGACCCAGCCCACCGCCGGCGAGATCTACGTCTTCGGGCACCGGCTGGTGCCCGGGTCGCCGGTGCTGTCGCGGATCGGCGCGCTGGTCGAGGGGCCGGGCTTCCTGCCGCACCTGTCGGGGCTGGAGAACCTGAAGGCGTACTGGCGGGCCACCGGGCGGCCGGCCGAGGACGCGCACTTCGACCAGGCCCTGGAGATCGCCGGCCTGGGCGCCTCCGTGCACCGCCGGATCAGGAACTACAGCCACGGCATGCGGCAGCGCCTCGCCATCGCGCAGGCCATGCTGGGCCTGCCGGAACTGCTGGTGCTCGACGAGCCGACCGACGGGCTCGACCCGCCGCAGATCGCGGAGATGCGCCGGGTGCTCCAGCGCTACGCCACCGACGGCCGGGCGGTGCTGGTCTCCAGCCACCTGCTCGCCGAGGTGGAGCAGACCTGCACGCACGCGGTGGTGGTGAACAAGGGCCGCATCGTCGCCTCGGGCCCGGTCGAGGAGATCGTCGGCGAGTCGCCCAGCGTGCTCTTCGACGTGACCGACCCGGAGGCCGCCCGGGCGGTGCTGGACCGGCTGGACGGGGTGCGGGTGCTCCCCGACGGCGAGGGCCAGCTCGTGGTGGACACCAACGGCACCGCCCGCAGCGAGGTCGTCGCCGAGCTGGTCCGGGCCGGCATCGGGGTGGACCGGGTGGTGCCACGGCGCCGCCTGGAGGACGCGTTCCTCGCCCTGGTGGGCGAGAACTCTCGGGGAAGCGGGGACCGATGATGGCGGGCACGTCACCCACGGTGGGAGCGGCGGCCGGCTACCGGCCGTCGGCGACCCTGCCGTTCGGCGCCGAGTTCCGGCGGCAGGCATCCCGGCGGCGTACCCAGCTCGCGCTCGGATTCATGGTGCTGCTGCCGTTGATCATCCTGATCGCGTTCCAGTTCGACACGGGCGACGACGACGACAACGGGCGCGGGGAGTTCGGCAGCCTGGTGGAGTTCGCCACGTCGGGCGGGCTGAACTTCACGCTCTTCACCATCTTCGTCTCGGCGTCGTTCCTGATGGTCGTGGTGGTGGCGCTGTTCTGCGGGGACACGGTGGCCAGCGAGGCGAGCTGGGGCAGCCTGCGCTACCTGCTGGCGGTGCCGGTGCCCCGGGCCCGCCTGCTGACCGTGAAGCTGCTCGTCGCGCTCGTCTACTCGGCCCTGGCGCTGCTGCTGCTCGCCGGCACCGCCCTGCTGATCGGCACGCTGCGCTACGGCTGGGAGCCGCTGCGCAGCACCGTGGCGGCCCAGCTCGAACCGGGCGAGGGGCTGCTGCGGCTGCTGGGCGTGCTCGGCTACCTGGCGGTCGTACTCCTGGTGGTGGCCGGCCTGGCGTTCCTGCTGTCGGTGGTGACGGACGCCGCGCTCGGCGCGGTCGGCGGCGCGGTGCTGCTCTGGATCCTCTCCAGCATCCTCGACCAGATCACCGCGCTGGGCGCGCTGCGCGCGTTCCTGCCGACGCACTACAGCACCGCCTGGCTGGGGCTGCTGTCGACGCCGGTGCAGACCGACGACGTGGTACGCGGCGCGATCTCGGCGATCAGCTACGCGACGCTGTTCTGGGGCCTGGCGTTCTGGCGCTTCACCCGCAAGGACGTCACCAGCTGAGTCGCCGGGCGCCTCACGGCAGCGGCACGGGGCTGCCCGGCGCCGGCCTGTTCGGCGCCGGGGCGTCCGGCAGCGGCCTGCTCGGCGTCGATGTCGGGTCGGCCGCCCGCTTCTTCCAGGCGCTGACGCCGATCCGGCCCGTGTTGCCGAGGTCGATCGGCCCGTCCAGGCCGACGGCCTGCGCGGGCCGGCCCACGGCGGGCGCGACCTCCAGGCGCTCGCCGTTGGTGGCGACGACCGTCGGATCGGTGACCAGGTTGCGCCAGAGCACGGCGGCGCCGGCCCGCTCGCCGGGCCGCAGGGTCAGCGGCCGGGGCGGGTCGTCGAAGCCCGACGTGATCTCCTTGGCCCCCTCGACCACCCGGACCGGTACGGGGTTGCCGTCGCCGTCGAACAGGCGCAGCACCGGGTAGCCGTCGAGCCGGTAGGGCTCCGTGCCGCAGTTGACCAGTTCCAGGCCGAGCGCGCGCAGACCCATCGCCGCGTTGCTGCCCGGCGAACTGATCCGGACGCCGGATGCCGGGCATCCGGTCGTGGGAGTGGCCCAGAACGCCGTCGCCGACGCGGTCGCTGTCGGCGTCGTGCCGGGCATCGTGGCCGGCGCCGGATCGGCCGGCGGCGGGTCGGCGGACGGCGGGTCGGTCGCCGGCGCGCAGGCGCCGAGCAGGACGAGGACGGCGATCGCGAGCCCGACCGCCCGTGCCGGACCTGGAAGGCCGTCGCGTGAGCGCGGCGCGGGTCGGCCCACGGACCGGCGTGCGGGTCGGCGTGCGGGGAGTGCCATCGCCCGATCATCGCACCGGCCGGCGCGCCACCGATCCGCAGACACCCGCCCGGCGGAGGTCCACAGGCACCGGCCCGGTGGAGGTTCGGTGGCCCTGTCGAGCTGCCCCGTTGGTGCGACCGGCCGGAGCGGGTCACCCCTGCGGTGCCTGTCGAGCTGAATCGTCTACGACATCACCCGGCCCGGAACCCCCGGCGAGGTGACGGCGACGGGTGCCACGCTCCTGGCCGGACACCGTCGGGTGAGCTTTGTGTGACGGCGTGGCGCCGGTGAGTGAGAATCGGGTATGGCCACTCCGCCCGCCGTGCCGCCGCCTGAGCCGCCACCTGATTCGCCCGTGTCTCCGCCTGAGTCGTCGTCCGTGCCGTCGTCCGCACCGCCACCCGGGCCGCCGCCCGTGTCTGCGCCCGTACCGCCAGGTGAGCCGTCGTCCGTGTCGTCACCTGAGCCGTCGTCCGTGTCTGCGCCCGTACCGCCGGCTGAGCCGTCGTCCGCGCCCGTAGCGCCACCGGTGCAGCCGTCCGGGCCGTCGCCCCGGCCGAAGGCCTGGGCCGTGCTGGCGGACGAACGCCTGCCCGGGTTCCGCGGGCTCCCGCCGAAGCAGCGTGCGGTGTACGTGACCGCCGCCGCCGTCGTCCTCGTGGTCGGCGTGCTGTCCGCCTACCACGCCAACCTCCTCCTGGACCGGTCGACGGCCACCGATCGGGCCCGCTCGGACAGGCAGGCCGCGAAGGCGGTCGACCGGGAGCAACCCGCGTTCACGTCCACCGTCACTCCGCTCGACTACGACCAGTACCTGCCCGAGGCCTTCACCGTGCTGCTCGACCGGCCGCTGACCGAGGGCGAGCAGGCCACCCTGACCGCCCTGACCGGGGACGCCTCGCGGGTGTGGGAGTTCATGAAGCCGCTCGGCGGCCGGATCGTCGAGCGCGCGTCCTATGTGGCGCCCTTCGAGGACGGCAACGAGAACCGCGGCAACGCCCAGACGTTCGACCTGAACCTCAACAGCGACCGCGTCGCCGGACTCACGATCAACAACATGACCGCCGTCAAGGACTCGTGCCACGCACCCACGGCGCGGACCGTCGTCGCCATCCCCCCGGCGGGTGCCGAGTCCCGGCAGGGCCTGCTGTGGGACCTGACCGGTGGGCCGACGGACAGGCCGCACGGCCCGTACGTCCTGGCCGAGGGCGAGCCGCAGGAGGGCCAGCTGTACTTCCGCCGCAACGTCGTCGAGCTGGGCAACGGTCAGTCGAACATGGCGTTCCGTGTCCAGCCGGAGGTGTCCACCCACACCTGCGAGTGGCACATCGTCGTCTCGTACACCGACACGACCGGTTCCCACGAGCAACGCGTCCCGAGCGGCACCGGCACGTTCACCACCGAGGCCGTCCCGTCGCAGCCCGTGCAGTACTTCGAGCGCGTGCCGGGTTCGGGGTGGGGCTGCCTCGGCGAGGTGAGTCAGCAGGGCTGCCCGTCCACCGAACTCGTACGGCTGCCGAGACCACCAACCCACCGACCCGTCCCGGACTGAGGCAGGCCGGTCGCGGGGACGTCAACGGGAGCGGGACCTGCGCTTGCGGGTGGGGGAGTCGGCGTCCGGGACAGTGTCCCCCGCGTCCGGGGCGTCGGCGGTGCTCCCGTCGCTCGACGCCCCGGCCACCCGGGCGTCGGTGTGGCTCAGCTTCGCCAGCGTCGTGCCCCTGAGCTGGTAGACGGCCGTGCGCCGGATGCTCAGCTCCGCCATCGGGCCGTCCGCCGGCCTGGTCAGGTAGACCACCGTCGCTCTGCCGTCGCGCACGCTGACGCTCTCCACCGGCGTACGGTCGCCGAGGTCGACCTGGGCCTGGTAGTCCGGTTCGCCGCCGACGTTGCGCCAGGCGGCGAGGGTGAAGAAGCGGCCGGTGCCGCCGCCGTCGAGCATGACCACGCCGATCGCGTCGTCCGCTGCGTCGCCGTCGAGGTCGCCGACGGCGCACGGCCTCTGCAACGTCACCGTCGTGCCATCGCGGTCGGACCAGCGGCCGTCGGTGAGGCGGATCGGGGCGGCGTACCCCCGGTAGCGGACCTTCCGGCTGCCGACCCGGGTGTTGCGCAGTTCGAGGCAGGTGAGCCCGTCGCCCGTGCGGCGGGGGGTCGGGGTCGCCCGGGTGGTGTCGACGTCGTCCCGCTTCGCGGCGGCGCTGGCCGGCCGGTCGGCGGACCGGTTCCGCTTCTTCCGGTTGCCGGGGGAGCAGGCGGTGGTGGCGACCAGCAGGCAGGCCATGGAGAGCGCCACCACCGGGACGACCTTGCGACGCATCGCGCGTTCCTTTCCGTCGATGTGCCCGCACCGTAACGCGCCCGCGCCAGCGCCCTTGTGGACGGTGCGCCGGCCGAATCGTGGGAGCGTTCCCATGAAGAGGGAAGGAATCGACATCGCCGAATGGACGGCGGCATCCTGGTGTCGTCCCCTCGTCCTGACCGGAGGTGCCCTGATGCTCGCTGACCGGATCGGTGGCCCGGCCCTGTCCCTGTTCCGCGCCGTCGTCGGCCTGCTCTTCCTCTGCCACGGCCTGGCCTCGCTGCTCGGGATCCTCGGCGGAAACGGGGGCACCGGCGAGGCGGTCCCGCTCGGCGAGTGGCCGGGGTGGTGGGCCGCGCTGATCCAGGCGGTCTGCGGCGGGCTGGTGCTCGTCGGGCTGCTCACCCGGGCGGCGGCCCTGCTGGCGTCCGGCTCGATGGCCTACGCGTACTTCGTCGTGCACCAGCCCGACGCGCTGCTCCCGCTGCGCAACGGCGGTGAGCTGGCCGTCCTGTTCTGCTGGTCGTTCCTGCTGATCGCCGTGTTCGGCCCCGGCGCGTGGGCGGTCGACACCCTGCTGCGCGCCCGCCGCCCCGGCGGCTCCCGCTCGGTGACCGCCTGAATCCGTACCGTCGAGGAAGGGTCCGCCGGCCCTGGCCTGCGGCTGCGGGATCGCTCACAGCGTGGGATCTCCCGTCGATCCGGGCTGTGCGGGTGCTTAGACTCGACGGCACAACTGCATACCTCATCCAGAGGGGCTGAGGGATACGGCCCGACGACGCCCCGGCAACCACCCCGCGCGCTCACCGCAGAGCGACCGGCGGGGCAGGTGCCAATTCCGTCCCCGCCGCAGGGTGCGATGCGGGGAAAGATGAGAGGACCCGCGACATGACGTCGACGTTCGCCCCCTCCGGCATCGACACCACCGCCAGCCCCGCCCGCGCCCTGGTCTGCCGCGCCTGTTCGGCCCGCTACCCGCTCGCCGCCCAGCACGCCTGCTACGAGTGTTTCGGCCCGCTGGAGGTCGACTACGACGCCGCCGCGCTGGCGGCCGTCACCAGGGAGCAGATCGAGGCGGGCCCGCAGAACATCTGGCGGTACGCGGCGCTGCTGCCCGCCGGTCAGGACCCGGCCACCCGGGTCACCCTCGACCCGGGCCTCACCCCGCTGGTGGCCGCCCCGCACCTGGCCGCCGAGCTGGGCATCACCGCCCCGCTCTGGGTCAAGGACGACAGCGCGAACCCGACCCACTCGTTCAAGGACCGGGTGGTCTCGGTGGCGTTGACCGCCGCCCGCGCGCTCGGCTTCAGCCGCTACGCCTGCGCCTCCACCGGCAACCTGGCCAACTCGGTCGCCGCGCACGCCGCCCGGGCCGGCGCGCCGTCGGTGGTCTTCATCCCCGGCGACCTGGAACAGGGCAAGGTCATCACCACCGCCGTCTACGGCGGCGAGCTGGTCGCCATCGACGGCTCGTACGACGACGTCAACCGGCTCTGCGGCGAGCTGGTGGAGACGGACGAGTTCGAGGACACCGCGTTCGTCAACGTGAACGTCCGCCCCTACTACGCCGAGGGCTCGAAGACGCTCGGCTACGAGGTGGCCGAGCAGCTCGGCTGGCGGATCCCGGCGCAGGTGGTGATCCCGATGGCCTCCGGCGAGCTGCTCACCAAGATCGACAAGGCGTTCGCCGAGCTGGTCGAGATCGGCCTCGTCGAGGCGCCGGCCGGCGGCTGGAAGGTGTTCGGCGCGCAGTCGGCCGGCTGCAACCCGATCGCCACCGCCCTGCACGCCGACACCGACACCATCACCCCCGTCCGGCCGACCGGCATCGCCAAGTCCCTCAACATCGGCGACCCGGCCGCCGGCATCTACGCGCTGGAGGCGGTGCGCCGCACCGGTGGCTGGATGGAGTACGTCGACGACGACGAGATCCGCGCCGGTATCCGGCTGCTGGCCCGGACCACCGGCGTCTTCGCGGAGACCGCCGGCGGGGTGACCGTGGCCGTGCTGCGCAAGCTGGTCGAGTCGGGCCGGCTGGACCCGACCGCGGAGACCGTCGTCTTCAACACCGGCGAGGGCCTCAAGACCCTCGACGCGGTGGCCGGCGAGGTCGGCCCCACCCACCGCATCAAGCCCTCGCTGCGCGCCGCCCGCGACGCCGGCCTCCGCGTCGAGGGTCTTGAGGCCCTCGCCGGTGTTGAAGACGACGGTCTCCGCGGTCG